>JAYSRS010000741.1:0-2516 GCA_043720935.1 Saprospiraceae bacterium | reverse complement strand
TGCAAAATCTCGGTAATACTTACTTCAGACTAGCTTTTACCGTGCGGTGTAACCGCTAAACGTGCTGTTTTGCGGTTACACCGCATAGTAAAAGTCGTTGTTCTGTTGAGTATTACCGAGATTTTGCAGCTACGCCGCAATCAGGCCTACGAATATAACTTATCAACGCTCGACTCTATCGGGAATGTGATACAAATCTGTTTTGCGATGTAAAACTGATAATGCTGAAATTTAATCGCCAATCAAAACACAATCTCATAAGCAAATACCGCTTCTTTCAACGCCGTCATTAACAACACTTTACCGTCTTTTTCAACCATCGTTACAACCGTATTTATGGGCAATTTTATAAAATATTCTGACCCATCAATAGCGTATAAATCAGCACTTACTTTCTGAATGCCCTTTGTCGCAGTTGCCAAAAGCACGTTCAAATTAGAGGGTTTTGCGGACAGCGACAAGGTGCGTTGCAAACCCAATTTATCCGCCGTCGGTTGTGTCCAATCTTTGATTTTCAGACCTTGAAAAGTGTAAGAATACTGAGGGGTCTGCTGTCCGTCAATCGGTACGAGGTTCATGCCTTCGTAACGCATTTCTCCTTCTAAAACATTGTCTAGCTTTGTTTTATCAATTAAAGAAAAACGTCCTGTCATAGGTGTCGAAACGCCCATCGGTGCGCCAATTTGTTCTTCGCCGCGCTCATGCCACATATCGGTTGTGTTCAAAAAACCGCCGCGCCAAACGTGCAATAAGGCGCCTTGTTTGGTATCGTAACTGTAATGTACGCCTTCAGGAAAGCCGACATTGATGGCGTGTGTCCGTTTTTTATTGTCAAAAAGAACGAAAGAACGCTGAAAAAGGGGCTGATTTGTCGGTTGAATCTCGTTTAAAACGGTTTTGGAATATTCCAATTCCGACTGCTTCGCGTGGAGGGCTTGCCAACCTTCTTTATCGCTTTTGACAAACAAAGCGAGGGCGCGAACCGTCCGATTCCAATCGCGGTGCGCGTAACCGATTCTGAATGTATGTTCGCCTTCGGATAAGGTTTTTTTACCCAATGTTTCTTCACTAAAAGAGAAACCATACCACGGTTCTCCCGCGTCGGACAGCACCAAAGCGTCGTCAATCCAAACATTAGCGTAGCCTTCCCAATTGCCTTTAAAATCGTAATCCGCCGTTTTATTAACTTTGAATTTGCCCGTAAACACGTAATATTGAACGCCGCGTTTTGAAATACTCGCATCAATCATCGGTTGTTCGCCGCTTTTGACGGGTTTCAAAGTCGTCAAATCCTTGACTTTGGGTTTGTCTTCAATCGCGCCTATTTTCTCACGGGTGTAAGCATTTTCGTAAACCGCATATTTTACGGGGCCAGACAAGGCAATTGAGGCATTGCCCAAACGCGTAATTCTCATGTTTTTATACGCCACAGGGCCGTGGTCGCCTTGCAAAAGCAACGGGGCAACGGCTTTTTCAGGCAACGGTGCGCCGCGTGTACCGCCTAAAAGTTCGACGTTTTGATGAATTACTTGGTCATTCCAAGTGATTTTGGCAAAACGGGCATTGGCAATCTTATTGCCCGACGCATCAAAACGCGGCGCAATGAAGCTGATTTCGACGTGATTCCAAAGGCTAGGTGCTTTGACCGCATTCACCCGAGGCGCGTGTCCTCCATACCCCTTGCCCCGCGCCGCGTCCCAATGCTGATAAATGCCCCCCGCGTCCGCAAACGTCGGCTGCGTGACGCCCCAACTGTCAAAAATCTGCACTTCGTAGCGACTTTGCAGAAAAATGCCCGAGTTCGACCCCTTCGGAATCATCACGTCAAACGACACGTCTATATCGCCGTGTTCCAAATTTGAAACGATGTTGCCGCCTTCTTTCGGCGTACACAACAACACGCCCGTTCCCGCTTTTGGCGTCAAATTTTTATCCATCGGACTGCCCGTTACATCGCCCACGACTTGCCAATTTGTTGGCTCATTTCGGAAATCAGATAAAGCATCAAGGGTTTGATAGGATTGCGCGTTGGCGAGATTGAAAAAGCATAAAACACTTAAAATAAGCATAATACGCTTTTTGTTTTTTATTAATAAAAATGTTTGACGCATACGTTCTTATTGTTTGATAAAAATAGATTTTGTAAGAAAAAAAATAGGCCCCTCAGTATTTTGCAACGCAAAACGGGCAACGGGTAAAGGTAAACCTAATCGGTAAAAAAAAGATAAAACAGGGATTTCATTAGTTTAGCAACTAAAAAAGCCGCTTGAATCTGATGATTCAAGCGGCTTTTTTAATGGGTCAACATGTTAACTCATGTTAACTCATGTTAACTCATGTTAGGCAAGTGACTAAGATGGCCACTGATTTTAGGGATACGACTGATTTTAAAGGATTTCTTTTTAAAGGCAATACTTAGGAACGTTGAAAAAATAAAAGCGCGTTTTGATACGCACTGTTTTTCGCTGCGCGAAAAAGGCGTGCGGGAAAAAATCTATCGGAGGCAGCTTGTTTTT
>JAYSRS010000740.1:0-21514 GCA_043720935.1 Saprospiraceae bacterium | reverse complement strand
CTTAAAAAATCCTTTGAAGGGCGTCTTTCGAGCGTAGCGAGAAACAGCCCGTAAAACGCGCTTTTATTTATTTCACGTTCCTTAGAAAATAAACTGTTTGAAAAAAAATGAAAAAAAAAGTACCTTTGACAAACGAATTTTGGGATTCTAGCGTTACACGTGTACAAACCGTTTTATCCAACGCTTAACAACCAATATTCTATTCACTGGAAATAAAAAATATTTACATCTAATGCCATCGAACGCTACAAAAATTTTGTTGGTCGAAGACGACCCTAATTTTGGCGATGTTCTCCGTTCTTACCTCGAAATGAACGATTATGACGTGACCCTCGCCGTTGACGGTGCCGCCGGTTGGGACGCTTTTCGGCGCAATTTAGGCACGTATCAACTCTGCATTTTAGACGTTATGATGCCCAAAAAAGACGGTTTTACCCTCGCCCGAGACATCAGAGAGAAGGATAAAAACGTGCCTATCGTCTTTTTGACCGCTAAAACCATGAAAGACGACATTCTCCAAGGCTTCAAAGCGGGGGCAGATGATTACATCACAAAACCGTTCAGTTCCGACGAATTGCTCTACCGCATTAAAGCGATTTTGAAACGTACCGCACCAAAACCTGACCCGCGTGACGAAATACGCGACTACCGAATCGGGCGTTACAATTTTAATTACCCATTAAGAAAACTCATCTTGGATGGCTCGACAGAAGAAGAAACCTTGTCGCCAAAAGAAGCGCAATTGCTCAAAATGTTTTGCCAAAAAATGAACGATGTGTTGCCAAGAACCGAGGCATTGACCAAAATTTGGCAGGAAGATACCTATTTTACAGCCCGTTCGATGGACGTTTTTGTTACCAAATTGCGTAAATATTTGAGCGGTGACGACAATATCGAAATCGTCAATATCCACGGCAACGGTTTTCAATTGCTCGTAAAAGTCGAAGCAACCGCTTAATTTTAAGGATGAAGTATGAACGATGAACGATGTATGGGTTGACGTTTTTCGACGTTTCAAATTTGACTTCATGGGAACACTGATTGGCCTGACACGACTGATTTAAGCTGATTTTTTTATAATTTCCTAGAAAAAAATCAGTGTAAATCAGTCGCATCCGTTAAATCTGTGTGCCATTGAATCCCAAAGCAAAAATTACTATTTTGAAAGTTGTCAAACCTTAAAAAGCTATCAATCAATCATTTAAGTAGGTAGTCATAAATAAACCAGCAATTTCCGCTTTGGCTTTTCTAATTGCGGCGTAGCTGCCAAACCTTGGTAATATTTGAACGCTTCACCAATTTTCTACGCGGTGTAACCGCGAAACAAGCGATTTTGCGGTTACACCGCAGGAAAAATTGGCTTCGTATGCTTGGCATTACCGAAATTTTGCAGCTACGCCGCAACCTAAAATCCAAAGCGTTTATTTACACATTACTACTTACTTGTTTTTTAAATTAAAAATGGCTTAAAACTTTCGGAAAGTTGTAAGCCATTTTTAATTTAAGCCTTTAAAAAATAGGCCCCTCAGTAGTACGTTTTATATATTTTTAGAAAAACCTACCGCGGGTTTGAAACCCGCGTTAGGTTTTTCTGAAAATATATAAAACACACGACTCAGTATTTTTTAAAAATCAATCTCCATGGACACGACCCAACGGCGACCTAGGCCAAAGAAAACGGTTGCGGAAGACGCGTCAAAATTCGTTGTGCCTGTAACATTGCCCAAAGTGTCATTGTTTCTCGCGTCAGCAATATACGTGTTATTAAATAAATTTAGAATACTTGCGCGCAGATTTATCGTTGGCTCATCTTTCCGTTTTATTAAATAACCAACGTTCAAATCCGTTACGATATAGTCAGGCGACCGCCAAGATTCACGTCTTGCGTTTGCACCTACGAGGTCTTCGGGATTAAAATTCGCGTAATTTCGACCAAAAAATGTTGTTCTTGACGAAATATAACTGCCTTTTTTGAATTGATAGCGCAAGTTGCCGCCAATTTGGGTCTGTGCAGCATCGCCTACGTGTACGCCCGTCGGGTCAAATTCGTTCGCTGTTCCATCCAATCTAGTTTGAATCCCTTTTGAATTCCAAATCCAATCGCCGTAAGAAAATACGCCATCCAGTTTCCATTGCTTGCTGATTGACCAATTAAAATCAACTTCAACCCCTGCGTGGCGCGCGCCGATGCCGTTCACGGATGTCGGGACACGCTCGCCCGACGCATCGAGTACAAGCGGTGCATTATCAACAGGTTTGTTCTTCCAATCGGTGTAATAGGCATTGATATTCAGCGCAAAAAAACGCGAACGGAACTGATGTCCCCATTCAATAGACTTGATAATTTCATTCTGATAATTGCTAAACGTTGTGATTTTCCCCGTTTCGGTCGTCGTGTTATAACTGCTTGTGGCGTTTATGACGTTTGTAAAACGCGCCGCTTTGGTGATATAACCGATATTCATAAACGTACTCCAAGCCTTAGTGAGTTTGTAAGAAAGTCCCGTTTTGACCGTGACAGACGGCAGATTTATCCAACCAATGACTTGATTTTGTGCTGATGTGGAGTCAATTTTAAGTCCGTTTGCTGCCGCATAATCCACCGTCAATTTCCCGGGATTGTCCACCGTGTAAAGCGTTCCATTTACTTTTGCCACGCGGGTTGTGAGTTCAGATATTTTAGCTGCGTAAGAAGTGTAATACGTTTTACCTTCAATATCAATGGTTTTTGCAAATAAATAATCTTCTGCTTTATATTGAGACATCGCACCCGACACATTGACGAAGGTACTCCAATTGTTTTTTGAATATTCGACCGTACCAAATGCACCGCCCCAACGGACAAAACCATCGTAATTATAGTAATATTTATCCCCTTTACTGAGGGGTGTCCGCGAGTTGTCAATTCGAGCGTTTCGGCTGCCTAAAAATTGGCGACCGCCAAACATATCATAAACTGTTCTATAATGTTCGCCTTTGTAATAACGCAAATCAATACCCGTTGCAAAATTCAAATCTCGACTGACCTCATGTTTTAAAGTCGAAAGCGCACCGTACCAAAAATGATTGTTAACGGACGAACGTATGACGTTTGCACTTGATACAAAAATGCCACTATTGCCTGTGTAAGCCGTTTGCAGATTCATTTGCCCTGTTGTCGGGTCGAGTGGAACGGTTTTTTCGATGTTCGTACCACCGCCGTTACCCGTTGATAAATAGGCCACATTTGCCAAAAATGTCTTCTTTGAAATCGCCCATGAATGCCTCAAACTAAATTGCGGTTTGTTGTAATAATTGAACCGCACACTCCGCGCTTCACCGTTCACTGTTCCCCACGAATCGCTGTATTGTAAGCCTCTATCAATGCCTTTTGCATCACTCACACGTTTTATATCAGCTTCCGAAACGCCCAAACGCCTAGCCATATTCGCATCTGTCAAGGCAATCGGGTTTGAAAACGCCCGTTGTCCATGCTCCTGCGGCCCGCCAAATCCTTGAATCGAAATCAAATGTTTACCAATTTCCTTGTCAATTCTCAAAAAGTAAAACATGGCTTTTGAGTAATTTAAGTCCACCCACCCATCGTTTTTTCTCGATGAAAACGCGCCCGTCATGCCCCAACCGCCGTCAAGTTTGCCCGTCGTGAAGCCCAAGGTTGTTTGCAGCATGCCACCCGCACCAACTTCTTGTTTGATTTCAAAACTGCCTTTTGAGTCAATGCCTTTCGTCAAAATATTTATCGTGCCACCTACTGAGGGGATACTAATTTTTGAACTACCCAAGCCGCGTTGCACCTGCATTGTCTTCGTCACCAAGCCCAAACCGAACCAATTTGACCAATAAACCTGCCCATTTTCCATGTCATTGACGGGAATACCGTCGAGCATAACGGCCACATTGCGTTGGCTAAATCCGCGAATTGAGATGCGCGCATCACCGTCGCCGCCACCTTGTTGCGTCGCATACGCACCTGGCGTTGAGTTCAGCATCATCGGCAAATCCTGCGAAGCGAGTTCTTCTTTCAGTTTTATCGTGCCAATATTTGAAAAAGCGACGGGCGTTTTGCGGTCAATCGCAATGTCCGCTGTCACGACGACTTCTTTTAAAGCGATGGATGATTCCAAAGTCGCATTGACTTCCGTATCGCCGTTGAGTTCAACGATTTGTTCGGAAGACGTGTAGCCAACATAGCTAAAAACAAGGCTATAGGGCCCTTTCGCAAGCGTCAATTGATACGTGCCGTCTATGTCAGTCACCGCCCCCGTTGTTGTGCCTTTGACGACGACACTCGCGCCGACAAGCGGTTCTTTGCTCGCGGGGTCAGTAACGAGGCCGCGCACGGTGAATTTTTGAGCAAAAATAGTCGTGGAAATAAGTAGAATAGTGAGTACGAGTAAATGTTTTTTCATGCGTCGGATGAGACTTAGGAAATGATGAATTATAAATTATAAATGATGAATTCGTAAAAAACTGAATATCAGATATTTGAAAAATAAAATTTGATATTTTGAGCACTGTCGTTTTGCTTTTCCACGGCGGCGTAGCTGCTCAATATCGGTAATATTTAAACTATCAACCACTTTTTCTACGCGGTGTAACCGCGAAATAAGCGATTTTGAGGTTACACAGCATAGAAAATTGGGTTTAAATGTTGGTAAGGCGTGCAAAATTACGTTTCTAAAAGCGCAACGCGGCAAAGCGTAGTTAAATTTTTTGTTAATACTTGGTTTGCCCACTGATTACGCGGATTTTATGGGGTGTTCTATGTGAAATCCTTTGAAAATCCTTTATTACAGATTATAATCCGTAAAGAAATTGCGTAATCCATGAATACTGATAGCGTTGGAAATTTCTAGTTTTCCCCAAATTTCTACTAACACAGCGTTGTCATTGCGAGGAGGCACGACGAAGCAATCTGTTTGGGTTTCAGCAGATTTTTAAAGAAAAACGACCATTTTAGTTTGAAAACGTGCCAAAAACTTAAAGATTGCTTCGTCGTGCCTCCTCGCAATGACAAGCCGTTTTGATAGAAATTCAAGGTAAATTAAGATTTTTGAAATTACCAATGGATAAGTATGCTCAAAAATCGGAAAAATACTGAGGGGCCTAATTTCGATTTTAAATCTTACTTTTGCGTCGAAAAATTCAACGTTTCTACATGAAAAACATCATTGACAACTTAATCGAAACTTACGGCGGGATGCCGTGGCACGGCAATTCGCTCAAAGAATTATTGAAAGGCGTGGATGCTAAAATGGCCTTTTTCCCCCATTTTGAAAATACTCATACGATTGCGGAGTTGGTGGCTCACGTCTTGGTTTGGCGACAATTTGTCGTTGAAATTTTGAACGAAAACTACGATTTTGCCGTTGATATCAACGCATCATCTGACTTTCCGATGCTCAACGAAAATGACAAGGTTTGGCAAGAATTGCTGACGCAACTTGCTGAAAATCAAGAAGATATGATTCAGAAATTGAGTATTTTCCCCGCGTCAAAATTAGACGACGACGTGCCTAAAAAGCCGTTTACGTTTCGCTTTTTATTTGAAGGCGTTATTTACCACGATGTCTATCACGGTGGCCAAATCGGGCTGCTCAAATCGGCTTATATTGCTCACGGAGGCGTTGATGAAAGCGTCGTTAAAAAACTGAGTTTTATATGAAAACAAAGACGTGCGCCCTTTGTAAAATCGAGGCAACCACCCTTTTTCGCATCCAAATTCAGAAAGGAAAAACGTGGATTTTTGTTTGCGAAGCCTGTTGCAAAAAAGTCCAAAACACGCCCGATTATCGTTACGGCGGCACTTGGAAAGGCTATCGGCATTAAAAAATGGTCAAAATACTGAGGGGGTACTTTTTTATAAGTCATTGATTATCAACAACATAAAATGCAACGAATATATTTAGACAACGCCGCTACAACGCCCGTTGACCCACAAGTGATTACCGAAATGACCCACGCTTTGACGCATCTTTACGGCAACCCGTCGAGCATTCACGCAGACGGACGCAACGCCCGTGCTGCCGTCGAGGAAGCCCGTAAAAAAGTGGCCAAAATTATCAACGCGAGCATTGGTGAAGTATTTTTCACATCGGGCGGAACGGAATCAATCAACATGATTTTGCGAAATGCTGTCCGTGATTTAGGTGTTCGACGCATCGTTACGTCAAAATTGGAACACCACGCTGTTTTGCACAGCCTTGAATCGCTCGTTAAAAATGGATTTTGCACGGCTGAATTTGTCGAATTTGACGCCGTTGGCCGCATAAATCTCGACAATTTAGAGAGAATACTGAGGGGGTCTTCCGACAAAACGTTGGTGTCGCTGATGCACTCAAACAATGAAATTGGGACGATGATTGACCTCAACGCCGTCGCTGATTTATGTAAAAAATACGGCGCGTTGTTCCATTCTGATACCGTTCAAACATTGGGATTTTATCCAATAGATGTCCAAAAAGTGCAAGTAGATTTTATCAATGGTTCAGCCCATAAATTTCATGGCCCAAAGGGCGTTGGTTTTGTTTACATCAATGGTGACAATACCTTAAAACCGTTCATTGACGGCGGCGCGCAGGAGCGCAATATGCGCGGCGGGACGGAAAATATCGCAGGCATCGTCGGCTTGGCCAAAGCCTTAGAATTGGCCTACGCTGACGCTGATGCCAAACGCGCTCACGTTGAAATGTGTCGTAACTATTTGAAAAACATGCTTTTAGAAACCTTTGAAGGTATTGAATTTATCGGCGATACAGAGGGGGGACATTTTAAAGTCTTGAATGTCTCGTTTCCACATTCGCCAAAATCTGAATTGTTGTTGTTCAATCTCGACATTTCGGGCATCTCGGCATCGGGTGGCTCGGCGTGTAGTTCAGGTGCAGAAGGCGGCTCTCATGTCTTGGATGCCTTGGAAATAGACCCTTCTCGAAAAAGTATTCGCTTCTCTTTTTCGCATAAAAATACCGTAGAAGAAATAGACTTTTTGATAGAGAAATTGAAGCGTATGACACCCCAAATTGTATCACGGACTTTAGTCCGTGAATCTCATTAAGATACAATTTTAGACATTCACGGACTGAAGTCCGTGATACAATTTCGGAATTATCGGCTTTATGGTACGGCGCACGTTCGGGGAACTTTAAAAGTTCCCCGAACGTTAAACGAGGGAGATAATCAATGAGTTACAAATTATTAATTAGTCAAAAAGGGTTTTGTACCATAAAGCCGATAATTCCGTACAATTTTAAAACATGACACCACTAAAACTTGCTTGGCGCAACCTCACCGACCGCCCCCTCAGTATGTTACTGACTTTGACGCTCTTTGCGCTCGGCGTCGGCCTCACGTCGTTGTTATTGTTGGTGAATAAACAATTGACGGATAAATTTGAAAAAAATTTGGCGGGTATTGACGTGGTTGTCGGTGCAAAAGGCAGCCCTTTGCAGTTGATTTTGTGCAATATGTACCACGTTGACGTGCCAACGGGGAATATTTCGGTGAAATCGGCGCGCCCGTTTCTGAATCCACGCCATCCGTTGATTAAAAAATCAGTGCCGTTGTCCTTGGGCGATAGCTACAAAACGTACCGTGTTGTTGGCACAATTCCCGATTTTGTGGATTTGTATAATGGGAAAATTGCCGAAGGCCAATTGTGGAACGTACCGATGGAAACGACAATCGGCGCAACGGTGGCCGATAAAACGGGCTTAAAAATCGGCGATTCGTTCAGCAGCAACCACGGTTTAACGACCGACGGCGACGAACACGACGCCGCTAAATTCAGAGTCGTCGGCATTTTTCAACCGACAGGAACGGTGTTAGACCAACTCATTTTGACCGCTTCGGAAAGCACTTGGCAAGTACATGAACACCACGAAAATGAAGGGATTTCAGATGCCAAAATTTCAAATTCCAAGAGCAGCACCGACCACGACGCTGACCATGACAACCACGATAAAGACGAGGACAATGCTCAAAAAGACGACCACGAAGGCCACGACCACGCCGCCCCTCAAACGTCAAACGCGAAACTTCAACCCGTCGAAACGGACCCTCGGACGCGTCTTTTAACGGCTGATTCGTCGAAACAAATCACGGCTTTATTGCTTCAATTCAAGGCACGGAACATACAAACGCTTAATTTTCAACGCAATTTGAACGAAAATACGGATATGCAAGCCGCCACACCTGCGCTTGAAATCAACCGATTGTTTGAGATGATGGGCGTTGGCGAATCCGCTTTAAAGGCATTAGCGGGGCTGATTGTCGTGGTTTCGGGCTTGTCTATTTTTATCGCTTTGTTCAATTCTTTGCGCGAGCGACGCTATGAACTCGCCCTCCTGCGCGTCATGGGTTCGGGCCGAGAACGGCTGTTTTTGCTCATCGTTTTGGAAGGCTTACTGTTGAGTTTTATGGGTTTTATCATCGGCATTGCGTTGAGCCACGGGGCGATGGAAATTTTGGGAAAATACATGACGGACGCTTATCGCTACACGTTTTCGGGCAAAATTTGGCTCACCGAAGAATGGAGTTTACTCATTGGCGCGTTGATTATCGGCTTTGTGGCGGCAATAATTCCCGCTTTTTCGGCCTATAAAACGGATATTTCTAAGACTTTGGCCAAGGGATAATAAGTAGTGATGAGTTATAAATGATGAGTTATGAGTTGTGCAATACGCTGATAATCAGCAATTTGCAAACAATTAAAACAGCGTTTATTTATATCTGAAAAATAGACCCCCTCAGTATTTTACGTTATTTTAAGCAAAACAGCCTTGAAAATGTCGGTTTTCAAGGCTGTTTTAGGTTTAAATAGCCACTAATTCTTCTTTTCATGATTAAGCAGCTTTTTGCAGATATTGTTCCATTTTCATATCTAAACGTTGCAAAAACGACTGCCTTTCGGCGGTTGTTCGTTCGGGGTTTCTGAACCATGCAACAAGTTCCTGTTGATTATCTTTTGTAAATGCGAACAGTACCTCAGTTGGTAAACTGAGCATGAAATCTTTGAGGAAAATGCGGGCTTCGGCCACGTCCTCAATTTGGAAATAAGCTGCCCAAAATTGGTCATATTGTGGATTACTCTGATTCTTTTGCATCTTTTATGAATTTTTTAAGTGTAATAATTTCATCTAAAATCATATCTCGATAGGCTTCCGTTCCACGTAGCCCTAATTTTTCGTGAAATTCACCTTGAAAAAGGTTGATAACGTCGAGTTGCTGAAAAAGACTGCCGAGACGTATTTCTGCTTGGTGAAGTGTCATTCTAATTTTTCGTATGTTTTAAAATTAAGTAATGTTTGCTTCTGCAAGGATAAAATTAAGGCATTTTGAAACACGGAGGTTATTTTTTATCTATTTTTTTCAAAAAATGCTCAAAATACTGAGGGGTCTATTCTCTCAACAATTTCAGAATTTTATCTTCCAAATTGTAGGCAACGGGCTTTATCGTGGCCGTTTGCGCTTTTTCATTGACGTTTGACGTAACAATCCCCCTATCTTCTTGCGTCAAAAAATAGCGCATTCGCCCGTATTTATCCACAAAAACAATGTAAGGTTTGTTGACAGGAATTGGTAAAAAAAGGTCGCCAAATTTATCCGCATGTTCAATAATCGGAAAGAGAATGGGGTAGAATCAATGCCTTTTCCAAAAGATAAGGAAAAATTAGCTTGCTGCGCTGCCGTTTGGGATAGACATAGTAAAGTGAAAAAGAGGGTTAAGTATTTCATTATCAATTATTTATGGATTAAATAGGGATAACGATTGGTTGGTGAATGTCGTGTTTGAATGTGTTAATTTAATTTTCGAGAAAATAGACCCCCTCAGTATTTTTTAACTAAAAAGCCGTTTCGCGTATGTCGAAACGGCTTTTTAGCTATCAAAACCCAATTAACACCTTGAAATTTGAAATCCCTTTTATCCTTGTTCCAAATTGAGTTCGCGCTCAATTTCGTCCATAAAAACATATTCGATGCTCTCGTCGAGGGTTGGAATGACGGTAAAAACGCCGTCGAGTTTTGAGATTTCAATCAGCTTTTTGACGTTTGTGTGGTTCATGTTAGTCAACATAAACGAGCCGTCCGACTTCCACAGCCGATTCGCAAACAGCATGGCACTCAAACCCGACGAATCCACGTATTTGACGTCCGTGAGGTCTAAAATCAAGTTATTCACGCCTTCATCCTTCTGAAAAGCGAATTGAGACTTCAACACGGGCGCGATGAGGGAGTTCAAATTGTCCTCATGGAGCGTGAAAACCGAGTATTTTTCTTGTTTATCAACTGAATATTTCATATCCGTAGGCTTTACGATTTGTGATGAATGATGCATTCCCAAAGATTCCCCTTACACGTTTACTGACACGTCTAAAATCTTTCGGCGGCGAAGTTATAGTATTGATTCTATTCGATTGTAACATTTCGCTTTTTTTTTACACACGGGATGATAAAACGTCGGCGAGGTTTCAAACCTAATGTCGTCAACTTAACGAAAATGTGATGTTAAAAGAACGGTTAAAGTAAGCGGGTGACTTCAAGTCACCCGCTTACTACGCGTCCAAAAATGCCTTAAGTTGACGACATTAGGTTTCAAACCTCGCCGACGTTGAACTAAAAATTGACCCCCTCAGTATTTTAGGCGAAATGCGCTTATCAAATGGATAATAATTTTATTTTTCAAATATTAAAATCCAAAATAAGACATAAACACGCCTGTTTTACTTGGATTTATTTTGTTAAAAAAAGCGTTTTTATTTGGTGGAATAAAAATAAAGATTACTTTCATGAATTGTTTAATTTTAAAATTTTAGGCTCAACTTTTATCATAAATTTAAAAAATGAAACTGCTCACCTTACTATTACTTATTTTTGTCATGTCTTTATCGTTAAATGGCCAAACTCCTTCGTTTGATTATGCGTTTTCACAATCTAAAAAAGATATTGGTGAGTGCGCTCTTGAAACGCCCGATTCTAATTTTTTAATTGTCACCAATCAATGGACTTCTGGGTCAAGGCGTTCTTTTATTTTAAAATTGAGTAAACGAGGCGTATTGTTACAGACTTTAATGTTTGAAAACGATTCCATTAACGGCTACATAAAACGTTTAATTCCAACGAGTTATGGTTTTTTAAGCATAGGTGGGCAAGCTACTAATGGCAGGTATTATTTGTGGCTTTGCAAAATAGATAAACAATTAAATATTATTAATCAGACGATACATAGAGTACCGAATATAATTCAGGAATTAATTGCTGATACTGACAGAGATTCTAATGTGATTATTGGAGGTAGTATAAGTAATAAAAATTATACAATTCCTTACAACCTTTTCGGCGCAAAAGTTTCTAAAAATGGTGATTTAAATTACCTCAAATTCCCTTATTCGGATAGCACACAGCTATCAATTGATAACTACGTAGGCTTTTTTGATTATATGATTACAATGAAAGATAGTGCAAGGCACGTTTTTTTTGATGGTTATCACGTCATGAGTGTTGACTCTAATTTCAGGGCTATTCATAAAGTCAATTTGCCATATATTAATAACTTTGCTTACGGTTTAAACCCTACGGCATTGCGCGTAAGCGATAACCGTTACTATATTGGAGGAAGAGGTTTTGAAACTATGAGTAGCAAAGGAATGCTCTATTTTTTAGAAGTAACCTTAGATGGGCGTTATTATAATTTTAAGTCATTAGACATGACGGACACTATCATACAAACAGCTACAAAAAACTGTATAGACACTACAAAAAATGGTAACATTTACATTGGTAGCACATTTAATTTTCCTCTGTCTTGTCAAAACCCGCCCTTATGTAACGATACCGCTTATTTTGTCTTGCATAAAATGGATAAAAGGCTTAATGTACTTTGGAAAAAACGATATGGAAAAGATGGACAATTTGTTATGTTTGGTCTTTTGGCAACGAGTGACGGCGGCTGTTTGATGTACGGTTACAGGTATCTGCACGCCGTAGATAAAAAATTAGAAGCCTATATCATCAAAGTTGACGGCAACGGCCTCGTTACTTCCGAAACGGCTATTCCGATAGCCCAAGAAAGCATCACCGCCTTTCCAAATCCAAGCACGGGGCAATTGAATTTTAAAAAAGAGACCCCTTCAGTTGCTTCGTCCCTCGCAATGACAAGCCGTTTTGAACTCTCCGTTTTTGATATTTCGGGCAAATTGGTGTTTCAAAAAAAGGAAACGGATTTGTCGGAAGCCTTTGATTTAAGCCACTTGTCAACGGGAAATTATATCTATCAAATCAAAGAAGGTGAAAAAAATAAAGCGATTGGAAAATGGGTTAAAATACAGTAAATTAGGCTTGATAATTTTAAAGAACAGAATCATCGGTTAACTATCACATTGCGGCGTAGCTGCAAAATCTCGGTAATGTACGCCCAATCATACGATTTCAAATGCGGTGTAACCGCAAAACAAGCGGTTTCGCGGTTACACCGCGTAGCAAAAATGGTGGTTTGGTTTAATATTACCAAGATTTTGCAGCTACGCCGCAATGAGTCAAAGCATTAAAGAAAGTAGAATATAAGATATTTTGAGAAAAATCCTCCCTCAGTATTTTTATAAAAAAGCCGTTTCGTTGACAAACGAAACGGCTTTTTTTATGGAAAAACTTATGTTGCCTTGGAATGGATTAGCCTTGAAAACGCTTATTATTTAAAAAAAAGCGTTCAGAATTTGCCGATAAATTTTTTTCACGTAGATTTGGGAATGAAAAATAGACCCCCTCAGTATAAAAGCCGTTTTTGGCCATTTTTCTAACAGTTTACCACTTTTGTCAGTCCAAAACACCGTTTAACTGCCAAAACGTCCGATAAAAACCCAGAAATTAAAGATTCTATCAAGTGGCATTATTTTTACGCTACGCGTTTGATAAATAAAATTTTATGCTAATTTCGCCCTACTACCCGACGTAAAAAGCTATAAAATCAAAGAAGAATTTTACAAGGCATTGATTATCAAATACTTGTTCTAATTCAACCGACATTTTCGCCTATACTGTTGGCATTTTGCACCCGTTTTGAGTGATGGGTTTTGAGTTGCGTAAGCAAAAAACGCGTTGCTTAAATTAAAAATTCTTTTACCATTTAAAGATAAACCAAACAGCAAAAACTTTGTTTTGAAGCAGTTACAACACACATTTACAAGATGAATAATAAAAAATTCTCGCCGCGTGTCAAGCAGATTCTGGCCAATTCAAGAAATGAGGCCGTCAGATTGGGACACGACTACATTGGTGCCGAGCATCTGTTGCTAGGTTTGGTAATGGACAAAGACAGTTTGCCCGTCCGCGTGTTAAGCTCGCTTGACATTGACATTTTGGAACTCAAAAATGTCGTCGAACAAAACATTCAACGCTACAGTGGCCCGAGTTCGCACCTCAGCGTGGCGAACATTAATCTGAACAGTCAAGCCGAAAAAATATTAAAATTCACCGTTTTGGAAGCCCGCGACGCCAAAAATGACGAAGCACAACCCGAACATTTAATGCTTTCCATCTTGAAACAAAAAGAAAATATGGCTACCCGCATTTTGGGGCAATTCTACATTGATTACGATACGTTCCGTCAAGAATCAGAATTCGTCCGCCAAGAAAATGAATACGTCTCTCCCGCAGGTTCGCAAGTTGTCAATCAAGCTGCTTCGGCGAGTGAAAACGACGAATATGAAGACGCCGAAGGTCAAAATTACCGCAAAGGCAACGTTAAAAGCCGCACGCCCGTCCTTGATAATTTCGGACGCGACGTGACGAAAATCGCCGAAGAAGGCAAATTAGACCCGATTATTGGCCGCGAAGTTGAAATTGAGCGCGTCAGTCAAATCCTCAGTCGCCGTAAGAAAAACAACCCAATTTTGATTGGCGAACCGGGCGTTGGTAAAACCGCAATTGTGGAGGGTTTGGCCTTGCGGATTATGCAAAAACGCGTTAGCCGCACCTTGTTTAATAAACGTGTCGTGATGCTCGATTTGGCCGCTTTGGTTGCTGGTACGAAGTATCGTGGACAGTTTGAGGAGCGCATGAAGGCAATCATGAACGAATTGGAGAAAAGCCGCGACGTGATTTTGTTCATTGACGAAATCCACACGATGGTAGGTGCAGGTGGTGCAACGGGTTCACTCGACGCATCGAACATCTTGAAACCCGCCCTTGCACGCGGTGAACTGCAATGCATCGGGGCGTCAACGCTTGACGAATATCGTCAATACATTGAGAAAGACGGTGCACTCGACCGTCGTTTCCAAAAGGTTTTGGTTGAGCCGCCGAGCATTGAAGACACAATCCACATCTTGCAGAATATCCGCAACAAATACGAAGATTTCCATAACGTTGAATACACCGACGAGGCGATTAAAGCCTGTGTGACGTTGGCCGAACGCTACATTACCGACCGCTTTTTGCCCGATAAAGCAATTGACGTGTTAGACGAAGTTGGCGCGCGGGTGCATTTGAAAAATATCCACGTACCGCGTCACGTTGAGGAACTTGAAAAACGGATTGAGGACTTGAAAGACGATAAAAATCACGCCGTCAAGAACCAACAATACGAAAAAGCGGCAGATTTGAGGGATTTGGAAACCAAATTGAGCCGTCAGTTGGAACAAGAGAAAGTGCAATGGGATGAAGAATCCAAAACGCGTCGCTATCCTGTTACGGACGATGATATTGCCGAAGTTGTGATGATGATGACGGGCATTCCTGTCCGCAAAGTGAGCGATAACGAAAACAAAAAACTCATGAAAATGGGTGAAGATTTGTCGGGCGTTGTGATTGGTCAAGAAGATGCGGTGAAAAAAATCACTAAGGCGATTCAACGCAACCGCGTCGGCTTGAAAGACCCGACAAAACCCGTCGGCTCGTTCATTTTCTTGGGGCCAACGGGTGTCGGAAAAACTGAATTGGCGAAGGCGTTGGCGCGTTACCTGTTCGATACGGAAGACGCGTTGATTCGGATTGATATGTCGGAATACATGGAAAAATTCAGCGTGTCGCGCTTGATTGGTGCGCCTCCCGGGTACGTGGGTTACGAAGAAGGCGGTCAATTGACGGAAAAAGTCCGCCGCAAGCCGTATTCGGTGGTGTTGTTGGATGAAATCGAGAAAGCGCATCCCGATGTGTATAATATCTTGTTGCAAGTCCTCGACGACGGACAATTGACGGACGGTTTGGGCCGCAAGGTAGATTTCAAAAACACCTTGATTATTATGACCTCAAACATCGGCGCACGGCAGTTGAAAGACTTTGGTCAAGGCGTTGGTTTTGCGACAAAATCGCGTCAAGAATCGGTGGAAGATTCGTCTAAATCAGTGATTCAGAACGCTTTACGCAAAACATTCTCGCCCGAATTCTTGAACCGTATTGATGATGTCGTGGTGTTTAATTCGTTGGGCAAAGACGAGATTTTCAAAATTATTGACCTCTCGTTGCGCGGCGTGAAAAAACGTTTATCAACCATGGGTTTCCAATTGGATTTGTCGGCGGACGCCAAAGACTTTTTGTCAGAAAAAGGCTACGACCCACAATTTGGCGCACGGCCTTTGAATCGGGCGATTCAAAAATACATCGAAGACCCGCTCGCCGAGTTCATTTTGGGCGAACAACCGACCGAAGGAACGCATTTTGAAGCCGTGATGAACGATGAAAAAGATGGGCTGCGAATTGTCAGAATGGCAACGGAATTGGTGGATGAAGAAGTAGCAGCTTAAAATTGGTGTTTTTTGAAGTAGGATTTATGAAATTAGATTGATTTAATAGGATTTTAGACGTTGTACGACGGTACGGCAGGTGCCTAAAAATCCTATTAAATCCTAAAAATATTAAAAATCCTACTTCGATCCAAAAAAAACAACCCCCTCAGTATTTGGTTACAGAGGGGGTTGTTTTTTTTGTTAGAAAAATGAGCGAGTATTACTTCTTTTAAAAATGCCTTTGGAGCGAGCGATGTAAATAATCAATCTCTGCAACAAGAGAAATAACCTTTATCACAACTTACACTACAGGCATCTTTGCCAGTTCCTTTGCTGCAACTGTTTGACCCATGACCTCCTGACTTACAATCATCATCTGGTTCAATTTTCGCCATGCGACATTTGCAACTAACTTCTGCAATAGGGTCAGAGATTATGTAAGTACCTCCCTCTGAACGCAATTCAGCACGGCGTTCTAATTCTCCTTTAGCACGCCCATAAAGTTCTGAATTTGCCATTTGGATAAAGCCAAAACCTAATCCCTTAAACTTATACTTAAGGTTTTGCAATTCTTGGGGAATCTCTGCACCTGGTGTTTGGAGAATTATATTTTCACCTGCATCAGTTTTGATGAAGATATAATTTTCACTCCTCTTCACAGCAGCGCGATAAGATTTATTTCCTTCAAATGCCGTTGTGAATTGTGTTTGTAACACAATGTAATTATTGTCAAAGCCATCAAGCAGGACAAAAATATTGCCTTTGTCGGTTTTTCCTACGGTAAGCCCAACATCTTTTTGCATATCAAGCTTGATAAAGTCTTCTTGTGCTAAGTCGGGGACAGGCTTTACGCAAGACCCAATAAAAAGGGATAATCCTACGAACAAAAAGAATAACATGATTACGATGGTTCTCTTCATTTTAACTGAATTTAATAGATTAGTAAAAATAAAACGGAATCATCGGTTATTTATCGCAAAATAAAAAAATAGCTGCAAATTTATTGATAATCAATTAGTTACAACTTGACGCGGGTTTTAAACCCGCGTCAAGTTTACGTTGCGATAAATAACCGATAATTCCGAAATAAAATTCCAAAAATAAACTTGTATTTTATAAAAATAGGCCACATAAAGTTAGGTTTTTCACAATTACAGCTTAATTTTGTAGGGATTCATTCACGCATTAAAAATAAAAATGTATGACAAAGATATTAGAACAAATCACGCATTTGTCAATTGAAGAACAAATCGTTCTCGTAGAACGGGTTTGGGACAATATTGCGGAAGATAAACGCACTCAAAATTTAGAAATATCGGCAGAATTAGAAGCAGAATTGTCCCGCCGTTTACACTTGATTCAAACGGGGCAAACTGATTTTTTTACTTGGAATCAAGTAGAAAAGAGCATTCTAACGCCTAATCAAGCATCTGATTCCTAAAATACCTTATAACAACAAAAAACAACGGCTATGAATTATATGCTTATTTTCACGACTGAATCGCAAGAAGATTTGCGTGAAGGTTTCTTATGGTACGAAGAAAAATGGGCAGGACTTGGCACTGATTTTATGCTCGCCATCAAAGCCACCGTCAAATCTATTGAGCGCAATCCATTCGCTTACGCAAAAGCACCGACCAATATTCCCAATATTCATCGGGCTGTTGTTTTCAAGTTTAGCTACTTAATTTTTCGGAATTATCTGCTTTATGGTACAGCGTAACATTTACGAAATCTTAAAGATTTCGTAAATGTTAGTAATCAACGCTTTACGTATTAAGATTTTACTAGAAAATAGGTTTGTACCATAAAGCAGATAATTCCGTTATTTTTTAAGGTAATAATTAAAGCAATACTTGGAAAAAAGGTGTAAAATGTGTTGATTCTGTTTACATTTGTCTCTAAAATTTATCTTATTTATGGCAGAACAACAACAAAATAATTCGCTCCACGGCAAAACCTTGGAAGCAATCGTGACCTACTTGCAAGGCGAATACGGTTGGGACGGCCTTCATGACCGCATTCCTGTCAATTGTTTTAGAGAAAATCCGAGCCTTAAATCGAGCTTAAAATTCCTGCGGCGGACACCTTGGGCTAGGGAAAAAGTGGAGACTTTGTACGTTAATACGTGCAATTAATGCAGACTTAGATTTATGAAATTTATAGATTTCGTAAATCTAAATCTCTGTAAATCAAGAGTTTACATTTTTTTTTAAATTTCGTACAGCAATTTCTGCTTTAGGATTTTATGGCACACTGATTTAACTGATACGACTGATTTGCACTGATTTTTCTTATGATTTCCTAGAAAAAATCAGTGTAAATCAGTCGTATCAGCTCAATTAGTGTGCCCGTGATGTCAAAGCGGAAATTGCTGAATTTCGTAAATGTACTAAGTACTTGAACACCCCCTCAGTATTTTATGATTTAAAGATTTAATCGCAACTATCAAATACGTTTATTTTCGCAATTTTATACGGATAATCGCTGCATCAGCCCCACGACATTTCACTAGAGCCTATTTTTTCCAAATAATTCACACGCCATAATTCCCACCTGCCAAGAGTTACGTTTTCGTATTGCCCAACGTCTTTCGCACTGACCATTTGCCGAAAGACCCACTTTGGCAATTGATGGATTCCGTCATCAGTTTGCAAAAAATTTTCTTCCAACATGACCCCTCAGTATCGCCCTATTTTTCGACCCATTTTGACCATAAAAAACGCCTCGAAGAACTCCCTACTTTGGATTCTTTGGAACGACAACGCCGCGAATTGAGCCGTCAATTGCAATACAATTCCCGCGATTGGCTCGTCCTTCAAAACATCGCCTACGACTACAACAGCCGTGTTCACCGCACGTTTCAAGTTTTCAACACCGCCGCAAATGCCGATTCTGCCCGCGTTTTGGCACTCGACAACCTTCTCACAACCGCAGAACAGCATTTGGCACAAGCCGAAGGTTTCCATAAAATGGCAGGAAAAATCTCCACAGGCTACGCCGCCGAAGAGATGGTAAATAATCTAAACGTTTGTGAAGGCTATCGGCAACACATCGCGCAGCTACGGGTTTGGCTAAGGACGAATGAAAAGTGAAAAGTTGGAAGTGAAAAGTGAAAAGTTGGAAGTGAAAAGTGAAAAGTTGGAAGTGAAAAGGGGGAAGTTGGAAGTGAAAAGTGAAAAGTTGGAAGTGAAAAGTGAAAAGTTGGAAGTGAAAAGTGAAAAGTGAAAAGTGAAAAACGAAAAACGAAAAGTTTTAAAAACTCTGTGTCCTCTGTAAACTCTGTGTGAAGCCAAAACCCTCCGCGTGGCACAAAAAAAAAGCGGCTATCCGAAGACACCGCTTTACACAAGGATATGTTCAATCTACACAAAATTTCGCCTAATTTCAAACTATAAATTTGGTTGAAACGACTTGATAACTGCTTGGAAATCAGCATTTTCGGCCAATTTTGGATGCCAAGTCAACACCGTTTCATGTTTGTCAAAATCAGTTTGCAGTGCCTCGCCGAGCCGATACAACGCCTCACTTTGCTTTCCCATCGAAAACAAACAGGCAATGCGGCAATACTCAATTTCCGCGCCGAAGCTGTACATTTCGGCATCTTCCAAGACCCGCAACGCTTTTTTCTCCTGCCCAACGGTGAGCCAAAAACCCGCATAACGCAACCAAGATTGTACATCGTCGGGGGCAATAAACGCCGCTTTTCGGTAGCTTGCGAGCGACTGACTGTAATTTTCCAACTGAAAATACGCATCGCCCAAAGCTGCAAAATATTCTTCTTTCCGATTGTTCAAAGCCGTTGCCCGAAGGTAAAAATTGACCGCTTTGCTATATTTTCCACTCGTTGCGGCGCATTCGCCTAGGCGAAAATGCGTTTCATGGTCGTTGCCATCCAATTCCAACGACCGACCCAAAGCGACTTTTGCCGCCTTCACATCGCCCATTTTCAGATAACAGGTGCCGATGCGTTGCAACAAAACGGCGTCTTCATCGGTGTTAAAAATCGCATTTTCAAACACATAAATGGCCCGTAAATAATCGCCCATTTGCAGATGCAATTCGCCCGCTTCCATGTATGCAGCGCGGCATTTTTCATCAATCGCAAACGCAAATTCAAATGCATCAATCGCCTCCACTAAATCACCTTTTGCCTCGTGAGCAAAACCAATGTTGAGCCAAGCGCGCCAATTGTAGGCATCGCGGTCGAGCAATTGATTGTGCAAAGCGATGCTGTCGTCAAATTTTTGCGCGTATTCGGTCGCCCAAAGCATTTTTTCATACCCCTCAGTATTGGAAGGGTCGGCGAGCAAAGCGCGGCGTGTGGCGGCAAACATTTCTTTGAAACGGCCTAAATCGCCTAAAATTTGGGCTTCAACCAAGTAAATCTCCGAACGCTCTGCTTTTGACGCATTGCTTTTAGCATCAGCCAAAAGGCGCAACGCTTCCTCGCATTTACCGCTTACGGCCAACAATTCGGCGTGCAAAAGCCGAATATTGACATTGTCGGGTGCAAAGATTTCGGCTTGCTCAATTGTGACAAGACTTTCCTTGACTTTATGCTGATTGAGCAATAATTGGGCCTTCCGAAGGTACAAATCCGCACAAAACGGATGTTGGGCAATTCCTTCGACCGCGAGGTGCAATGCCCGTCGCCAATTGCCCTCTTCATTACAAAGGTCAATCATTTGTTGGAACACCGTTTCCTCGACGAAAGGGGCCGTTCCTTTTTGTGACAATTCCAGATAGCTGGATACAAGTAGTTTTACACTCATCTGTGGATTAAAATTAGCGTGTCTCATGCGTGATGCAACTGTTTTATTTCTATAAAGATAGTCTAAAAGCGTGTTTACTACATTCTTATTTATTCGTTTTTTCAGCGCAAAAGTTTTAAAAAATCGTATAAAAAAAACATATATCGTTGCAATGAGCTATTTATCAACCACTTGTGAAAATTTTATTTTTTAATTTAATTTAAAAAAAATGTCAAAATTCTTAACAATGTATTTTCATACATTAAATTTTTAAAATGTTAAAAAAATGTGAAATTATGTTTATAAATAATGTTGTTGTGACACCGATTTTTAAAACTTTATTAATTTTAAACTTCTTAATCGTCTCTTGATTCTAAATTGGTACAACGTTTTCCTTTATCACCAAAAGATTTGCCCAATTATTTTGTGCAACAAGTTGGCCTTGTTCTCGAACGAAATCCGTAATATCTTCGATAGAAACGACCCATTCTGTACAAAATTGGGTCAAAATAGTGCCTTTCATGCCCAATTGAACGGCGCGTCTTTTTACGTCACGAATTAAATTTTTTCTCAAACTGGTCTAATAACTCAACATATTCCTTCGGCAATCTTTTGATGTGTGATTCATACGTATTGTTATTGGTTTTATAAAAATGTGATTCATGCCTTTGATTCTCTATGTTTTTTGAAGTAAAGGCTTCCTTTCACCATGCTACAATACTCATTGAAATCATACCTAATTATTGAAGCACCAACTTTTAAGCTCGCAATCGAATCTTTACCATATTTTTTATCCATAAGCCAAATAACGAGGTCATGTACAAAGGAACCATCAAAATCAGAGCGTGACACTTGAATCTTTAAATCGTTCACGTTATAGAAATAAATAATTCTCGTTATTACTCCTTGAACCAATTGAGACTGTTCCCTGTCCGTCAAATTATAACGGAATTATCGGTTTTATGTCGCAAACCAATTTTTAAGTAAAAAATGATGTTTTTGCGGCAAAAGATTTAGGAAATTTTGCAAATTTCCTAAATCTGA
>JAYSRS010000739.1:0-2517 GCA_043720935.1 Saprospiraceae bacterium | reverse complement strand
TTAAAGAAAAACAAATGGATGACCTTTTGCAGAAAATACTCAACATATAAAGTTGAGTATCAACAGATTAGGAGCATTTTAATAACTACAATTTAAATTGTTTTTTGAAACACATAGAGACATAGGACACATAGTTTTAGCTTTTTATTTAGAAAAAAAACCAAAAACTATGTGTCCTATCTGCCTATGTGTTTCATAAAATAACTAGGTGTTCAATCCCTTACTTCAAATATGTTGCTTTAATTTCTTCAAAAGTTGGCATTTTATTGATGTGCCATTTGTGAACAATTTGGCCGTCCTTCATCAAAAACAAGCCAGGATTTGAGCGCATCATCGTTTTAATCAATTTTTCGTCGGCGTAGTAAAACGGATAAGCTGTTTGTGCGGCATGACGGAAATCTTCAATCAATCGCGCGTCGTTTGTCGGCAAAATAGCGGCAACTTTATGCCCCGCTTTTTCGGCAGCTTCGATGATGGGATTTATTTTTTTCTCAAAATTGTTCCGATAATCGGCGTCAAAACTGTACGAACGGAACACCTCTTGACGTGTGCCAATTTTCTCAAAAACTTTAACGATTTCAAGCGTATCATGCCCCGAAACGCGTTTTTTGAGGGTGTCTGTCCTGAAAATTGAGTCCGATACTTCAATCGTTTTTTTCGTAGCAATGCTTTTCACTTTTCCACTCAACACCAAGAACGTGTAGCCTTTTTCGTTCAGCAAATCGTTTGTTATGTCGTCGTCTTTGGGCGAAAAAATCATAAAATCGCTCATTTTAGTGCGGGGTACTGAGGGGTCGGTTTGGTCTTGGTCAATCACTTTCCAACCGTTGTCAGTTGAATATTTTGTTTCATAATTGGCCATATAAGTGGCGTCATCAAGTTTCAGTTTCTCGCCCGTTTTCTCGTTTGACAGATTCCAATTCAAGATTTTAACGCCCCCTGCGGCTTTTACCTCTGCGGCTTTTTGTTCTCGAATATTTACGCCATTTCTAAACGGTCTAAAATCAACAATCGGTTCATTGCTAAACGTGTTGTAAAAACAGCAAATTGCCGCCAAAGCTAAGCCCGTTGCTATGATTATTCGCCGTGTTTTGACGGTAAATAATTGGTGAAAACGGCCCGATAAAAAGACGAAAATCAAGGAAATCGGCGTCAATAAATAAAAATCTTTTTTAAAGGAAACCGACGGGTCGAGCTTCAAAAAGTCGCCAAAACAGCCACAATCCGTTACTTTCATGTTGGTTTTGACAAAATCACCCCATTTTGAAAATTCAAAAAAGCACACGCCGTCGGGTACATAACCCGTGAGGTGCGTGTAGCCCGTGAGGATGGTAAAAAAGACGTTGAGCATCAAAAATATCCACGCCGTTGCCTTCGGCAAAAAGCCAATAATCAAGGCAATGCCTAGTAAAATCTCTAAAATAACGACGAAAATCGAAAAACCAACCGCGTGTTCCGACATAAAATTGAGCATCGGAATTAACCATTTATTGCCCGAACATTCGGCAGTTGCTTCAAAATCAGCGAAATAATCTTGCATTTTCAAGGCCGTTCCAATCGGGTCAAGTGCCTTCACGATGCCTGAAAAGGTGAACCAAACGCCCGCAAAATATTGAAGAAACGATAACCAACGGCTCTCGACTTTGTTCCAAGTTAAGCCTAAAAGAACAGCTCCCGCAAGAGCAAAACTGACTAAAAGTGTAATAATTGTCATACTTCTTTAATGATGAATTATAAATGATGAATGATGAATATTTGGAATAATGATTTTCTGAATAGATAACTTCGTAAATCTTAATTCACCTCAAATTCCTATCAAATACCGTTGTCATTGCGGATATAAGGAGGCAAATTGACATTTACGAAGTTCTCAGTGATGAATATAAGCGATGAATTTTAAGCCGTTTGACCTTCAAAAAGCCCAAAATACTGAGGGGGTACTTTTAGACTTAAAACGTTAGTCACGCACACGTCCTCAAATTCATCAGTCATAACTCATCATTCATCATTATTTTAAGTGTCGGCAAAGATAGTTTTCAAGGGCAAAATAAAAAGTCGAATGCGTTTTGATGTTTTAGTTTTACATTCTTTAACAGCTTGTTTGGTTATCGAAAGCGCATTATCAATTTTCATTTTGGCATTTCCACGGCGGCGTAGCTGCACAATCAGTGGCCCATTACGTAATATAAGCTTAAAATACTGAGGGGTCCATTATTCGCCCATTTCCATCTTCAAAAACGGTTTTAATTCTGCCCAAGTAAAAGAAATAATAACAAATTCACCACGATTTTCTGTTGAATTAAAACAAAAATCAATGCCTTCTTTTGTGAGCATATATCTATTTTCAACCGTTGTTATAAAAGCCGATGTATTACTACAATCTATTTGTGCATCTTTTAATTCGATACGCGGATTTTGGGCATTTGCGGCGGTGAGTGTAACACACACGAGAAGAATTAAAAAGTGCTTTTTTATTATTTTTATTGTATTGTATTAAAGGAACGTTGAAAAAATAAA
>JAYSRS010000738.1:0-7088 GCA_043720935.1 Saprospiraceae bacterium | reverse complement strand
GAAAATCAAACGATTGCAAATCATAATGTCCATAAATTGCTAAAATAAACGTGCAAATATCTGCCAATTCTGCATCGGAGAGACCCCTCAGTATTTTGGACAAATACGCTTCGCAAATCATGCCAATAGCAATCGCTTCGCCGTGCGTCAACGGGTTTTCGGATGTCAAAGCCGTGCTTTCAACGGCGTGTCCTATCGTATGCCCAAAATTCAACGCCTTGCGTAAACCCCGTTCAAAAGGGTCAATTTCGACCACATATTGCTTGATTTTCAAGGAAGGCGTGATAATTTTTGTCCAATCAACGGTTGTCAAATCGGTTATTTTACGCAAGTCTTGCCATTGTTCGGCATCCGCAATCAAGGCGTGTTTGATGATTTCACCAAAGCCACTACGAACTTCTCGCGGCGATAAGGTGTCGAGAAAATCGGGCGAAATAAACACCGCTTTCGGGTTCGCAAAAACGCCGATGGAGTTCTTAACTTGTTGAAAATCAATGCCTAACTTGCCGCCAATGCTTGAATCCACTTGACTCAAAAGCGTCGTTGGCATCTGAATAAAATCCATTCCACGCTTGAAAGTTGACGCCGCAAAACCACCCATATCGCCAATCACGCCGCCACCGATGCAAATTAAAACCGAATTTCGGTCAGCTTGTACAGCAAAAAGGTCGCGCCAAATCTGTTGGCACGTCTCAATGTTTTTATTCAATTCACCCGACGGAATACGAATAACCGCCGCAATATCCTTAGGAAAATGAGAACGAAAACGCTCAAAACAAGCCCCCTCAGTATTTTCGTCCACGAGAACGACAATTTTAGAATATTTTTTGCTGCTTAAAAAATCGGCAAACGCCGTCCAAAAATGACCGATAACTATTTGATAATCAGCGAGTTGTAATAATTCCATAAAAAATTAAAATGTGTTATGTAAATACGCATGGCCGTGCGTATCTACGGTGTACGGTGCCAGATGTAAATACGCACGGCCGTGCGTATCTACAGGTCAACGGTACTAATCATCGTCGTTGTCCACGCCGCAGGTTTGTCCGAAAACAAAACCTTCGTTTTAGCCCATGTTGTTCGGAACAAATCGGATTGTCGGTAAGCGTTTAGCGACCCCTCAGTATCCCAAAGACTTAGCGTAAAAAAAATGTTCGGTGTTGTTGCATCGCGCAACAATTCGACGTGTTGACAGCCCGACACAGCACGAATTTTATCTTTCGATGCTTCAAAAATAGCGATAAATTCATCTGTTTTATCAACTTGAAAAGTCAGTTTGACTAAGCGTTTTATCATACTTCAAATTAAGAATTAAAAATTAAGAATTAAAAACGAGCGACATAAAAGCCTCATTTACTGAGGGGTATCAAATTGAATCAATAAAACTAAAACATTGAAAATCAAATAGATACACGCTTTTTAATTTTTAATTTTTAATTTTTAATTTTTAATTGCCAAAAAATCAGTGCATTCTATCGCCGCGTACTTCTAGTTTTTCCAAAATTGTCAGTTCATACGCGAGGTATTCTTTCCAACGTTTTTCGACGTTTTCTTTGCTGCTGTACAACTCCGCCAATTCGATAAAAAGGCGATAATGTCCCGCTTCGGCCACCATGAATTTATGGTAAAATGCCTTCAAAGTATCTTCGCTGATGTACAGCGAGAGCAAGCGAAAACGTTCACAACTCCGTGCTTCAATGAGGGCAAATGTCAACAAACGTTCGATTAATCGCCCCGTTCGGTCGCCGACTTGTGCGCCAAATTTCATCAATTCGTTGACGTATTCATCCTTCCGTTGCCGCCCGAGTGTCAAGCCGCGTTTGTCGAGTTCCGACAAAACTTGTCGAAAATGGCCCCATTCTTCGGTGACAATCGGGGCGAGTTCGCGCACGAGTTCATGGCGTTCGGGGTACGATTGTATGAGAGAGATGCACGATGTGGCCGCTTTTTGCTCGCAATAAGCGTGGTCTGTAAGAATGTCTTCGAGACTAATTTCAGCGAGATTGACCCAACGCGGGTCGGTCGGTAGTTGTAAACCCAAGACTTGTTTGTGGGCTTCTTCGACTATTTGAACTCTTTGCATTATGTGTAACTAATTGATTTTTAAACTTTTATAAAATGGCAATAACCGAGCGATAGCCTTAAACATCATGGCACACTGATTGAACTAATGCGACTGATTTTCACTGATTTTTTTTTAGAAAATCCCTTTATCGAAAAAATTAGTAAAAATTAGTAAAAATCAGTAAAAATCAGTTGTATCGGTCTAATCAGTGGCCCATAATGTCTAAAGCTATTGCTCGGTAAAAAGAAAAATACCATTTTTCGGCGGCAATGTACGGCTCAAAAAATGAAATATTTGGAATCTGAAATCTGAAATTCGACAGGTAGGGGCAAAAAAAAACGAGTCGCATCACTGCAACTCGCCACAACAAATTATAATCCCATGAACATATATTTTACTTCGTTAATTTGTTCTACCCATTAATCGAAGATGTTTATCAATTGTTACGTTTCAAACGAAAAAGAAACGATTATATTTTAAAATAAGTGTTTGCTCACAATGAATGCTTTTCGGTGTATCACATAAATATTATAAACCCTTAAATCTTAATCTTTTTAAATGTTTGTCAAAAAAATCGCCAACAGCAAGCCGTAGTTTAATGCGTTTGGTAAACTAAAATCGTGGTATTCAACTCAATAGTGTCTGTCGTTTCCTCTCCTAAAAATGCGAGAAAGCTATGTTTGTTTTGTTTTATCACTAACCTAAAAGAACTAAAAAAAATTAACCACGACTTGCTGGCGACAGCAATAAGAATAATCCCATGAACATATCCTTGAACATGGTACAAAGATGATATGTCTGTAAAAACTGTGCAAGAACAAAAAAAGGCTATTGTCGGATTTTATTTTAAATTAACTAAACTTAAATTATTTGTAAACAATTGATTATCAATATTTAAAAATAAATTTTTCGTAAATATTGTGAAAAAAAAGTAAAAAAAAAATTCTAAAAAAAAATCACTTTCATAGACTAATACGTACAAATATACCATTTTTAGGGTATATTTACTAAAAAATAACCAAAAAAATATTTTGAGGACGTTCTATTTTAAAAATAGACCCCTCAGTATTTTTCAACGTACAGGCGACTTTAGTCGCCTGTTTTGCTTAACATATCAAGTGAGTTTAAACCTAGACATTAGGCGACTGAAGTCGCCTGTACGTTTGTAAAAAAAAATATTTTTTGAAAAATAAAGCCCCAACAAACCTTCGTTCTAAGTCGGCTGTCTATTTTAGCCCTTCAAAAATTTCTTAAATTCATTGATAATCAAACTTTGCAATATGAAACGCATCGTCACCCTTGCGGTTTTGGCCGCCCTATTTTTCGTCGCCTGTGAGAGCAGTCCAACGTTTGAAACCTGCGGCAATCAGCCCGTTTGCGCGCCGCCGACCGACGCAAATGCCCCCGAAGACCTCAAAAAACTCCGCGAAAACGTCGCTGGAAAGTGGAAATTGGTAAAAATTACGACGGTGGACACCGTTCGGAAAACGACGGCTGATTACACCTCACTCGACCGTAGCGTCTGTATCGGCTACGAAGGCAGCGTGCAATATTTCCGCGAATCGCGCACGTTGTCATGTGCTTTGTGCTACGAATTGTCGAAAGGCGTGGACAAATTTGAGATTAAAGCCGACCACGCCACCGACAATAAATTTTGCAAAGAGTCTTTCCAAAGCGGCGAAATCCTCTGTGCGGGCGACTCACTCGTTATGATTAATCGTGATTCGTTTGTCATCAAACGCGCCCTTTATCGCCGCATGGATGATAAGGGAAATTTCAAAGCGAATTAAAAAATTATTTAATTCAATAAAATCTAGTTGAAGTAATTACGTTTCAACACGACTTAAAAAATCCATCAAAAGCGTTGTCGTTCTAAACGGCAACGCTTTTTTTTAACGAATTTTACCCTACTTTTGCCAAAAAATTAGACCCCTCAGTATAAACGTCCATTTTCATTCATTTTTTTAAAAATAAAAAACATGGCGCAATCGTATTCAAAATTCACTTACGACGACTTGGATAAACTAAACATTAAAGTCGTTAAACAGACGTTGACGTTTGACGGGATGCAAGCCGTCGAGCCTAGCAATTTACTGACTGAAACCTTGAAACGACATTTGCGAATGCCCTTGGCGTCCGAAAAAGCAAAATGTGAGTTCATTATTACGCCTATTTTGTCTGACATAACGGAGCGAAATATCAATGAAATTACATATTTTTCTGGTTATAACTTCAACGTTTCCAAGGAGTTAGGTTTAAAAGGACGCTGTGATTATCTATTGACGTATGTACCAAATTCACCACGCATTGAAGCACCTGTTTTGGCGGTTGTCGAGGCAAAAAACGACAATCTTGATGAAGGTATTGCCCAATGTATTGCCCAAATGTTTGCCTTACGAATGTTTAATGAGCGAAAAGGCAAGCCGACGCCTGTGGTTTATGGTGCGGTGACTTTTGGTTTAGAATGGCAATTTTTAAGGTTGGAAGACCAACTTGTGCATCTTGATACCAATATTTTTTACATCAAAGAATTGCCGCAAATCCTTGGCGTTTTGCAATGGATTGTGGATTTGTATAAAAATTAGATGCTTTGGCGATTTCAACGTCGTCGAGGTTTCAAACCTCGACGACGTTTTACGATTATAAAAATTAGAATTAAAGAACAATAATTATATGTCAGTTAAGAAAAAACGCTATTTAGTCACCTCCGCGTTGCCCTACGCGAACGGGCCACTGCACATTGGGCATTTGGCGGGTGCATACATTTCGGCGGATATTTTTGTCCGTTTTTTACGCCTCAAAGGAGAGGATGTTGTTTGGGTTTGCGGCTCGGACGAACATGGCGCGGCAATTACGATGCGGGCGATGAAAGACGGTTTGACGCCGCGTGAAATTATTGATAAATACGATGCGATGTTCCGTTCGGCGTTCAGCGGCATGGGCATTTCGTTTGATATTTTTCATCGGACGAGCGCGCCGATACATTACGAAACATCCCAAGATTTCTTTCGACAATTGCATAAAAACGGCGAGTTTGAAGAAATTGAAAACGAGCAGTATTACGACGAAGAAAAACAGTCTTTTCTTGCCGACCGCTACATTGTCGGCGTTTGTCCCGTCTGTGCAAATCCCGAGGCGTATGGCGATCAGTGCGAAAAATGCGGCTCAACATTGAGTCCAAACGACTTGAAAGAGCCGTTGCGTTCGACGCTTTCAGGGTCAAAACCCGTCAAAAAGCCTACAAAACACTGGTATTTGAAGCTCAATAACTACGAAAACTGGTTGAGACGCTGGATTACTGAGGGGGTACTTGAAGGGGCAAAAGACCCCGAAATGACGACAAAAACACATGACCCGAGCGATTGGAAAAACCACGTTATTGGTCAGTGCAAGTCGTGGCTCGACGGTGGTTTGCAGCCGCGTGCAATGACCCGCGACTTGGATTGGGGCATTCCTGTACCGCCTGAAATTGACGAAACGGGTAATAAAAAACTCTATGTTTGGATGGATGCGCCGATTGGCTACATCTCCGCGACGAAGCAATGGGCGATTGACAAGGGGCAGCCCGATTTGTGGAAAACCTATTGGCAAGACGACGAAACGGCTTTGTATCACTTTGTTGGAAAAGATAATATTGTCTTTCATTGCTTGATTTTTCCTGCGATGTTGCATCAGCACGGCGGCTATATTTTGCCGACAAATGTCCCTGCCAATCAGTTTATGAATTTGGAAGGTCGGAAGCTCTCAACGTCTAAAAATTGGGCGGTTTGGGTACATGAATATTTGGAAGATTTTGTGGGAAAAGAAGACGTTTTGCGCTTTAACATGATTAAAAATATGCCCGAACAGAAGGATTCGGAGTTTACATGGAAAGGTTTTCAAGACACAAACAACGGCGAATTGGTCAATAATTTGGCGAATTTTGTCAACCGTGTCGTCGTTTTAGTTAATAAAAATTTTGATGGCATAACGCCCGAATTCGTTGATAATCAATTGATTGCGTCGAGTAATGATTCGACTCAAAAAGTGACCCCCTCAGTAGAAATCGCTAAATTAACCGCTTCGTTAGAAAAATTGGGCGAGCGGATTGAAGCGTTTGATTTCAGAGGCGGTTTGCAAATTTTGATGGATATTTCGACGCAAGGCAATCAGATTCTGCAATTCAACGAGCCGTGGAAATTGATTAAAGTGGATAAGGCAGCAGGTGGAATAATTCTGAATTTAGGTTTGCAAATTGTTGCCGCATTGGCCGTGGCGTGTCAACCGTTTTTACCGTTTACGTCAGAAAAATTATGTAAAATATTGAATATCAATAATTTACAAAATGGCGATTGGAACAAAATGTTGAAAACTTTGAAAGATGGCGACGTTTTGATTCCTAATAATCACCAAATTGGCGCGCCTGTTCACCTGTTTGAACGCATTACAGACGACGTTATTGACGCTCAAATTGAGAAATTGAAAGCCAACGATTTGGAAAATATTGCCGCCGCTACCCCCTCAGTAATTGAGGCCGAAATCTCCCCTTTGGGGGCGGGGGCAGAGGAAAAACCTATCTTTTTACCCGTCAAAGAGACAATTGTCTATGACGATTTTGGTAAAATTGACATCCGAACGGGAACGATTTTGACGGCTGAAAAGATGAAAAAAGCCGATAAATTGTTGAAATTGACCATTGATTTGGGTTTTGAAACGCGGACAATCGTATCGGGCATAGCCGAACACTTTGACCCCGCAGCGATTGTCGGTCAACAAGTTTTGGTCGTGGCGAATCTCGCCCCACGTATGCTAAAAAACATCGAATCGAACGGCATGATTCTGACGGCTGAAAATGCGGAAGGAAAATTGGGCTTCGTAAGTCCGCCCGAAGGTTGGGCGAACGGCTCAAACGTTAAGTGATAAGTGATAAGTGATAAGTGATAAGTGATGAGTGATAAGTGATAAGTGATAAGTGATAAGTGATAAGTGATAAGTGATAAGTGATAAGTGATAAGTGATAAGTGATAAGTGATAAGTGATAAGT
>JAYSRS010000737.1:0-7092 GCA_043720935.1 Saprospiraceae bacterium | reverse complement strand
AAAAACAAGCTGCCTCCGATAGATTTTTTCCCGCACGCCTTTTTCGCGCAGCGAAAAACAGTGCGTATGAAAATACGCTTTTATTTATTTCGCATTCCAAAGTAGGATTTTAAGCATTTAATTTCGGCTTAATCACTCATGTTACGCAAGCGGCTAAATGGCACACTGATTTGAGAGATACGACTGATTCAAAAGATTTTTTTTTTAAAAGTAAATGCTTATGGAAAAAATCAGCGTCAATCAGTCGTATCCCTTAAATCAGTGTGCCATTGCGTAACATCAGTTAATCAATTAATTATCGCACTGCGGCGTAGCTGCAAAATCTCGGTAATATTAAATAAACCACGATTTTAAATGCGGTGTAACCGCGAAACCGCTTGTTTTGCGGTTACACCGCATTTAAAATCGTGTATTTGTGCGTTATATTACCGAGATTTTGCAGCTACGCCGCAGCACGATAAATAACTAATGATTCCGTTTAATTTTGTGATGAGCAACAATTAAAACAAGCCTTGTTTTATACGAATTTATACTTGATGTTATTTGCAAAACAAGAATGTTACCAAACAACAATTATTTTTTCACAAAAGCACCCCCTCAGTAAAAAGCCCTTAAAGCATAAAAAAACGCCTAAAAAACGTGTCATTTCTTAGGCGTTCAGCAAAATCTTTTAAAACTTTTCAAAATGACTAATCAATGGTTTTTACACCATTTTCTTTTTTTAAGATGTCGTTTTTTGCAACTCCACCCACGTCCAAGCTGCCGTTGCGAGGTCTATTCCCGCAAACAAAATAAGATTTAAAGGGGCTTGACCCGATAGGGCTAAAAGAACGAAACCGACGCCGACAAAGCCGCGTGAAACGATTGTCGAAAAGACAACATCCCGATTGCCTTGCTTGCTGACAGCATAATAAACCGCCGATAAAGGCAGAATAACGATGCCCAAAACTTTAATCCAAATCTCGGACGTGTCGGCAAAACCAAACATGGAGAGCAGTAAATTAGGGACAAAAATGAGTTGTAAACCCGTCAAAATGACGTAAACGGCTTGAACAACGAGCGAAACATGACGATTTGAAGACATAATATCAGAATTTAAAGTTGGTGAAATAATGAACACTTATTGAAGGCACGAAGCTAAACGTTTTGTAGAAGCATTTACGATTACTGGCAAATAAAAGTTTGCCCCCTCAGTATTTCACTTACTTTTTTATCTTTGCGCTTCTTTTTCAAGAACATTTATATAAAACATTGAAAATCAGATAATTAAAAAATAAAAAATTATGTTTGAAAGTCTTAATGACCGTCTTGAATCCGCCTTTAAAGTCCTAAAAGGCGATAATAAACTCACCGAACTCAATATCGCACAAGCGATTAAAGACATTCGCCGCGCTCTTGTGGAGGCCGATGTGAACTATAAAATTGCGAAAGAATTTACCGATAAGATACGCGACCGTGCTTTGGGGTCGGACAATGTGTTGAAAAACGTCCGTCCAGGCGAGTTGATGGTTAAAATCGTGATGGACGAATTGACCGAATTGATGGGTGGCCAAATTACAGGCATCAATTTGAGTGGCAAACCGACCGTGATTTTGATTGCAGGTTTGCAAGGTTCGGGTAAAACGACGTTTACAGGTAAATTGGCCTTGTGGCTCAAAACCAAAAAAGGCAAACGCCCGATGGTGGTTGCGTGCGACGTGTATCGCCCTGCCGCGATTACGCAGTTGACAGTCCTCTCAGAACAAGTCGGCGTACCGATTTACAAGGAAACCGAGAACAAAAACCCCGTTTCGATTGCCTTAAACGCGATTGTTGAAGCAAAAAAACAGAATTGTGATGTCGTTATCATTGACACGGCGGGTCGTTTGGCCGTTGACGAGGAGATGATGATTGAAATCAAAAAAGTGCGCGACGCGGTTAGCCCGAACGAAACGCTTTTTGTGGTGGACTCAATGACAGGTCAAGATGCCGTCAATACGGCAAAAGCCTTCAACGACCGTTTGAATTTCGACGGCGTTGTGTTGACAAAACTCGACGGTGATACACGCGGCGGTGCGGCTTTGTCCATCAAATATACGGTTGGTAAACCGATTAAATTTGCTTCCGAAGGCGAAAAAATGGAAGCCCTCGACGAGTTTTATCCTGACCGTATGGCGCAACGGATTCTCGGCATGGGGGACATCGTGAGTCTCGTAGAACGGGCCCAAGCGCAATTCGATGAAGTCGAAGCGAAGCGTTTGGAAGCCAAAATGAAGAAAAACAAGTTTGATTTCAACGATTTTATGTCGCAATTGGAACAAATTAAGAAAATGGGCGACATCAAAACTTTGATGAACATGATTCCCGGGGCCGCTAAAGCCTTGAAAGATGTGGACATCAGCAACGACGATTTCAGAAAAGTGGAATGCATTATCCAATCTATGACGCCCCAAGAACGCGCTAATCCCGATATGGTTTTGACGCATACAAAACGAAAAGCACGTATCGCCAAGGGTTCGGGTAAAAAAATTGAAGACATCAATGCGTTCACCAAGCAGTTTGACCAAATGCGGAAAATGATGCATCAAATGTCAACAGGCGGTTTTCCGGGAATGCCAGGACAGCAACAACGCGGCGGGTTTAGACGGTAAGTTTTGTTCCTACTAAATGACAAAACCCAAACCTTCTTGTCATTCAGTAGGAACAAAACTACCCCCTCAGTATAAATGCTCAAAAAGCCTTGAAAACGTGCGTTTTTAAGGCTTTTTGAGTATTTATACTGAGGGGGCTGCTGTAACTCAAAACCCAAAACTTTTTGTCATTCAGTAGAAACAAAACTCAATTAAGATAGACTGCCCAGTCGTCAACATCTCCAAGTTTCACATCAATATTTTCTTTCAACGTCGTCGCCAACGACAAACCGACGTAATCGGGTTGAATCGGGAACGACTTGTGTTTTCTATCCACCAAAACGGCCACTTCTACCTTTTTGGGCAACACATCGAGCAACGGACGCAAGGCGTAAAAAAATGTGCGGCCCGTGTTCGCCACGTCATCAACTAAGATAATCACCTTATTTTCTACCGATTCCAAGGGCATATCTAGGAAAACAGAGCCATCAAGCGGCTTTGCGGGATTAATCTGCAAACGCGTCAACGTAATCTGTGTGTCGGTTCGGTCAATGAGTTCGTTGGCCAATAAACGCGCCATTTCAAGGCCGTTTTGGTTGATACCCACCAAAATAATTTCCGTTTCGCCGAAGTTGCGTTCCAATATTTCAACGGTCAGTCGTTGGATTTTGCGGAGAATTTGGGCTTTGTCTAAGATTTTCATGATGCAAAAGTTGTTTTATTTTTTTAGAGACCCCCTCAGTATTTGAGGCAAAATTAGGCCATTTCGTACATTCCTGCTTGATTATGGGCCATCAAAAGACTGTTTTCATCAAAAACACCCGTTGCCATAATCGCTTTACCCAACATTTGAACAACAGGAACGGACACACTATTGCCCAATAATTTTATCCATCGGGAACGCGAAGTTGGCAACATAAAATCTTGCGGAAAACCTTGCATTTGACAGGCTTCTTCCTTCGTGATTTTTCGATATTTTCCTTTTCGATAAATATTATTCAAAAAATCAATTTTATAGGCTTCGGCATTATCGGCGTTAATATCTTCCAAAGCAACAAAATCGTTGGAATCACTCGCCACAAGGGTTGGGAAAATATTGGAACTCGGTAAAAAAATGCGGTTGACGCCATACAAACCCGTGCTAATTTTGGTGTTCTTGAAATCATATCTTTTTTCAATACAAATGATGCTATTTTTACGTTTTAAACTGTCAATAATCTTGAAAATAGGTCGTTTATCTAGTTTCAATTGTCGGTTATTTTTTACGACATCAATGTTTAAATCCGCACCCGTTGCACATTCTAAAACGGCGGTTTCTGCTGCGTCAAGGTTATCTAAATCTTCTCCGATGATTGAAAAAGCGTATTCTTCTTCCTTCAAAATACCCATTTTTACCAATTCTTCAAGGTCGGATAACGTAATTGAGCTATCTAACCGTTTGACCAAACAAATCTTTTTGATTATCCGACGTAAAATACTGTGAATCAATCGTTTTTACATCTGATAAAACGTCACTCAATCTGATTTTATCGGCCACGGGTGTGGCAATTTGAAATTTATCGTGAAATGCTTTCTCTAAAAACCAACGATATAAATCCTAACGCGATTTTGTGGAACGCCATAATCAAATGAATTAAGGACGTAATAATTGGCATGATAACCCGCCGCCCGTACACGTTCGAGTATGTACGACAAGGCGTCTTGATTCCTCGGGTCAACCAATCCTTTAACATTTTCAAAGATAAAAGCCTTTGGTTTTGCTTGATTCAACAGATAAATCGTATCATTCCACAACTGCCCACGGTCGTCGTCAAAACCTAAATTACGCCCTGCAATTGACCAACTTTGACAAGGCACACCTGCTGTCATTAAATCGTGTTTAGGCAATGCTTTTATTTTCGTAATATCACCTAGATTGTAAATCGTTTCTTCATCAAAATTAGTGCAATACGCATCAATTGCATCTTTATTTATTTCACTAAAATTCAAACAGTCACCACCTAGATTGTTCAACGCAAGCCGAAATCCACCGATGCCTGAAAATAGGTCAATAAATGTAAAATTATCTTGCATGATGTTCTTCTTTGATAAAAGGGTCTTCGTTCAAGACGCGCACCATAACTCTATCCATCATCGTTGAAACGACTTGTTTAATTGCTTCGGCAACTCTTTCTTGTTTATTCATTTTTTTAAATGCTTTACTGATAAATTTGATTAATAATTGAGGCAAACATAGTTCAACCAACCGATTCGCTGTCATTTATTTTACCGAAAATACACCCCCTCAGTATTTTCGCCCTTGTCAACGTTTCTTTGCAAACGACTTCACCCCATTTTTCTTTGACTTCATCCCATTCATTTGCCGACAGCGACAAAGCCCTTTTCCTTTGTTGAAGATTTTTAATTTACTAACAAAAAAAGTTTTAACAATGGAAAAAGTAATGCGTCTCTTCGACAAAACATTTATCAAAAGGTGGTGGGTTCATGCCGCAGCGATTTGGCTTTTATTGGCCGCAAACAGCACATTTGGTTACGTTTATCACGTCTCCATTTTGAATGACCATTTTTTCACGGGCTTGACGAATCCCGATGGAACGGCTTTCTCGGGTTGGCAATATTTTACCCGTTTTTACATCGGCGACCACAGTTGGGAGCAAGCCTTATTGGTTTTAGCTTTTGCGTTTTTGGTGGAGTTGAATTACAAATGGGTAGCCAACCGAATGCAAAAAGGCGTTTTTTACGTCGCGGCAACGAGTGTCATTTTTGCATTCGGCGTTGTTGTGGTTCATTTGTCAAGTATTTATTGGTCAATTTACATCTTGGGGCATTCGGTAACGGGATTCGTTTCAGATTTGGTCAACCAAGTATTTGCTTATGTTATTTACTTCGTTTGCTACGCTTTTATTCGCTATTTTATTGAAAATCAGCAATATTTGGCGCAAAAATCCCAAATGGAGTTAAGCGTTTTGAAGGCGCAACTCAATCCACATTTCTTTTTCAATGCCTTGAATAGCCTCTACGGAACGGCTTTGCAGGAAAAAGCGACCAAAACGTCGGGCATGATTGAACAACTGTCGGGCATCATGCGCTACACGATGGGCGAAGGTCAAAACACCTTGACAGATGTTCAAAATGAATTGGATTTTATTGACAATTATTGGGCGTTGCAAGAAGTCAGATTGCCTAAAAAAGACAGTATTCGCTTGTCAAAACGCTTGTTTTTTGACGAAAAGGCGGCGACTATTGCGCCGTTATTGCTGATTCCGTACATCGAAAACGCGTTTAAATACGGCATCAGCATTGACCACGATTGTCTGATTGATTTAGACATTTCCGTCAAAGAACAACATTTGACAATGCAATTGTCAAACAGCATTCAGTCCGATAAAACATTGGAAAAAGGCAACGGTATTGGCTTGGAAAATGCGCGAAAACGCTTAGATTTGATGTATAACAGCCGTTATACGTTGGCACAAAGTCAAGATGGGAATCTTTATAAGGTGAATTTAATGATTCAATTGTAATTGTATCACGGACTTCAGTCCGTGAATGTCAAGCATTTCACGGACAGAAGTCCGTGATACAGTCAAAATACTTAAAAAACCTAAAAATACTGCGGGGTATGCACACCATAAAAGCCGTTGCGATTGACGACGAACCAATTGCCTTAGAGGTGATTCGCGCTCATGTGAGCAAAGCACCGTACATTGATTTGAAAGAAACGTTCGTCAGCGCGACCGAAGCCTTGATGTACATCAAAAAGGAGCAAATTCAACTTGTTTTCCTTGATATTAATATGCCCGACTTGACAGGCATTGATGTCTCGACGATGTTAGACCCCTCAGTATTAGTTGTTTTTACGACCGCTTATTCTGACTACGCCCTCAAAGGTTTTGAACTCAACGCGCTTGATTATCTGTTGAAACCCTTTACATTAAGCCGTTTTTTACAAGCCTGTCAAAAGGCCGCCGACCGTTTGGCCGCAAAGGTTGATAGTGACGCTTTTTTTGTGAAAGATGGGACTTCCATCGTCAGAATTAGTTTGGACAACTTGCTTTACGTAGAAGCGGACGGCAATTATTTGACTTTTCACGAGAAAAACAAGAAAACGACCGTCCGCCAAACCTTAACGGATTTGATGGAACAATTGCCGAAAAACGCTTTTGTCAAGATAAGTAAATCGTGCCTCGTGGCCATCAACAAGATTGATAAAGTAGAGCATCCTTACGTTATTGTTAATGGTGTTCGGTTGCTTTTGCTGAAAAGTTATCGAGATGCGTTGCTCAAAGCGTTGGTACAAACGTAAAATAGACCCCCTCAGTATATTTGGCTTTTGAGGCCATTTAGCGGCTTTTTTAATTCCTAAAATGGTGTATGTTTGCCGTTTAGGAACGTTAAGTAAATAAAAGCGTATTTTACTGGCTCTTTCTCGCTGCGCTCGAAAATCGCCATCTGAAGGATTTTTTAGGAGGCAGCTTGTTTT
>JAYSRS010000736.1:0-7100 GCA_043720935.1 Saprospiraceae bacterium | reverse complement strand
ACAAAGCAAAAAAATATTCATTAAAATAGAAGTAAGTTGTCATTTCAAAGTTGGAGATGAATCTTGGAATACCTTTATTCAATTAGATGAATCTAAATTAGTTATTCCTAAAGATTTTTTGGCACATCTTGCCATGACGACAATAGGAACTACAAGAGGTGTGTTATTCTCAAAAACAGAAGGAACTATTTTTTCTAAATACATTATTCCAACCGTTAATGTTGTGGATCAAATAAAAGAAGATGCTTCTTTTGACCTTGAAACGGTGTAAAAATCATGAAATTACTGAGGGTGTGCTTTCCAAAATCGGAAAGTACCCCTCAGTAAAAAGCAGTTCCAAATAAATATGGAGCTGCTTTCTTGTTTGTATGAATTTGATAATCAATTAATTATGTCAAAAATTATCTTACTCACCCTTCTTCAAACATTGCCGTTTCTGTCTAACAGTCAGACTGAAAGACATATAAAATCGCTTTTTGATGACACCGATATAGAAAAACGCTCCGAGGATTTGACATCCTCGGAGCGTTCGTTGTAAGCATATTCAATGAAAAATTATGACCCAATTTCCGCTAGCCGCACCCGCACCGCATTCGCATGGGCCGTCAATTGTTCGGCTTCGGCCATCAAAATGACGGACGGGCCGATATTTTTGATCCCCTCAGTAGTGAGCCGTTGAAACGTGATTTTTTTGACAAAACTATCCACCGACACACCCGAATACGCCCGTGCGTAGCCGTTTGTTGGCAAAACGTGGTTTGTTCCAGAGGCATAATCACCGACTGATTCGGGCGAAAAATGACCGATAAAAACTGAACCAGCATTGACAATTTGCGCCGCTAAAACGTCGGCATTGTCGGTTGAAATAATCAAATGCTCGGCAGCATAAAAATTGGCAACTGCCAAAGCCTCTGCGTCGTTATTTACAATTATAGCAACACTATTTTCCAAAGCGGCTTTCGCAAATTCAGAACGCGGCAACGTAAGTAATTGATTATCAATTTCTTGTAAAACATTTTTTACCATTGCTTCATCAAACGCCACTAAAACGACTTGGCTGTCAATGCCGTGTTCCGCTTGCGATAAAAGGTCGGCGGCAACAAATTTTGGCCGCGCCGTATTATCCGCAATCACCATAACTTCGCTCGGCCCTGCGGGCATATCAATGGCGACCCCCTCAGTATTTATGAGCTGTTTGGCCGCCGTGACGTACTGATTGCCCGGCCCAAAAATCTTCCACACTTGCGGGACTGTTTCCGTTCCGTAAGCCATCGCACCGATTGCTTGAACGCCGCCAATCTTAAAAATTTTCGTAATGCCAACGGCCTTCGCAGCAAATAAAATCGCAGGATGAATCGGTGCATTCCGTTGGGAAGGCGTGCATAAAACAACCTCGCGGCAACCCGCAATTTGAGCAGGAACGCCCAACATCAAAACCGTCGAAAACAAAGGGGCAGTGCCACCGGGAATGTATAAACCAACGCGTTCGATGCCAACAGATTTGCGCCAACAATCAATACCCGTCATTGTTTCGACCACTTCAACTGCCGATTTTTGGGTATTGTGAAAACGCTCGATATTGGCTTTTGCTGTCAAAATAGCATTTTTCAAATCCGTATCTAATTGATTTTCAGCTTCTTGAAACTCGCGTTCAGTCACCAAAAAATCCGTTGTGTCTGATTTATCGAATTTTAAAACATATTCCCGCACCGCCGCATCGCCATTTTGTTTGATATTTTTCAAAATCTCACCGACCGTTCCAAACAACGTCGTCGTATCAATAGCGGGGCGTTTGAGAATATCTGCCCAAAGGCTTCTATCTGGATTGTTATAAATTTTCATGTATTTTAGATTAAAAATCAAGTATTTAGATAGATTTTAACCTAACGCGGGTTTCAAACCCGCGTTAGGTTTTTCTACCCCAAATTCATCGTTCATCATTTATAATTCATCATTCCTTAGAGAATCATTTTTTCGATTGGCACGACCAAAATGCCTTGTGCGCCTGCTTTTTTCAAGTCGTCAATGACTTCCCAAAACGTTTCTTCGTTCAAAACCGAATGAATCGCCGACCAGCCCGAGGTTGCTAAAGGCACAACTGTTGGACTTTTCATGCCAGGCAACAAGGCCGTTATTGCTTCAAGGCAGTCGTTTGGCGCGTTTAAAATCACGTACTTATTGGATTTTGCGGCCATGACAGATTCGAGGCGAAACAGAATTTTTCGCAAAATTTCAGACCCCTCAGTATCCAAGTAACGGTGCGCGACCATGACGGCTTCAGAGCGAAAAATTACGTCTGTTTCCTTCAAACCATTGCTTAACAATGTTCCTCCTGACGAAACAATGTCGCAAATCCCTTCGGCCAAGCCAATATTCGGCGCAATTTCGACCGAACCGCTAATGACATGAACATCTGCCGTAACGCCTTTTTCGGCTAAATAGTCGTTCAAAATGTTCGGATACGACGTAGCGATGCGCTTGTTTTGGAAAAATTCGATGCCTTCGTAAGCCACTTGTTTTGGCACAGCCAATGACAAACGGCAATGACTGAAATCTAATTTTTTTACAATATCCACCTTTGCGCGGCTTTCTACCACCACGTTTTCGCCCAAAATGCCTAAATCGGCTACGCCGTCTTCAACGTATTGTGGAATATCGTCATCTCGAAGAAAGAGGACATCCAACGGAAAATTCGTCGCGGATGCCATGAGCGAAGCACGGCCATTTTTCACATCAATGCCGCATTCTTTGAGGAGCTCCAAGGAAATTTCGCTAAGTCGTCCCGATTTTTGGACGGCAATGCGGAGTCGTTTTGCCATAAAAATTTTATTCTAAATATTTGATAATCAATTGTTTCGTAAAGGAAAAGTTTAACACATTTTTTTTAAACACATAGGCAGATAATACACATAGGTTTTTTGTCATTCAGAAGGAATCTCTATTGTGTGTACGTCGTAATATTCTAAAAACTAATGCATTCTAGCGTTTTAAACCTGTTAAAATTAAAAAAAGTGTTGCCAAAGGGTCGTGTCCAACCAAATTCGTCCGCGTTTTTTTATCAAAAATAGCCCCCCTCAGTATGTGCCAAAATTTACCTGTTTCTAAGCCATTTTTTAAATCACCGTCGAAAAGCCATGAAAACTGAACGCCTTTTTGATAATCTTGATGGTCGCTAATCGGTTGATTTAGAGCGAGTTGTACCCATTTTTCCGAAAAAGGCACACCCGCAGCCACGCTCAAATCAAACGACCCCCACAGTTTTGGATTGACTTCCAACAAACGCGGCTGTCCATTGCCATCCATTTTAAACTCTACCATCGCCACACCATGCCAATTAACGGCTTCTAAAATGCGCCGACCATATTGCGTAAGTTGTTCATTCCCCATACTTTCTGCACAGCAACTCGCCCCACCCGAAACAGGAAACTCGCGTATGCGCTTGTGTGCGAAGCCTTGTTTAAAAACTCCACACTCGTAAAGACCGAAAACTCCAAAACCGCCACCGCTTAAATATTCTTGAAAAAGGATATTAGTTTGAAGTTTGGCGTTTGAAGTTTGAAGGGGGAGCGTGTTCTTTAATTCAAAAACAGGCCCCTCAGTATTTTGAGCGTTTTCGTCAATTTTTAATTCTAAATTTTTAATTTTTAATTCTGAATTTGCTTCCAAATCAAGCATTTGTAAGTAAAAATTGACCGCTTCTTCCTTTGTGTTTGCATATTTTAGCCAATCAAAACCCGATTTTTTACAATGTTTTACAACAATTGGCGGCGTTAGTTTTGCGGCGCAAATATCGGCATCGGCGCGGTCTTTTGGAAAAAAACTAAGTGGCGTTGGAATGTTTAAGGCTACTGAAAGGTCATAAGTGGCTTGTTTGTTCTCAAAAAGTTTGATTTTTTCGACATCAGCCAAAGGCATTTTCGTCCATTGCTTAATGTCATCCGCTCGTTCGGCAAGCCAAACGACAGTCGGCAAACCTATGGGCAGTAACACGTCATACCGTTCTTTTTGCAAAATTTCTAGGATTTTATCTACAAAAACCCCTTTTTCATTCGCTTTAACAACGTGCCTACGTTTACAATGTCGTGAAAAAAAACTTACCGCCGCCCAACGATGTGCCACAACGCCGACCTCATGCCCCGCCGCACCGAGCGACCGAACAAGTGCCAAAGTATGTTTGTACGCGCCGTTAGTGACTAGGATTTTCATTTCAGAAAGGTGATTTTTTAATAGCGAATGGGCCACTGATTGAGCAGATTCGACTGATTTTTACTGATTTTTCTTTTGTCATTCAGGAGGAAACTAAAAAATCAGTAAAAATCAGTAAAAATCAGTTGCATCCCTCCAATCAGTGGCCCATAATGTCTAGGGCTATTTGTCATAATTTCGTAGCGACTAGCACGTAATAATTGAAGATAAATTCAGCCTTTTTCAACAACGTACGCTCAATGCGGCAACCCCGCGCCGTCAACATCGTACTGTATTCCGCAAGGTCGAATTGATGCGGATGCAACACATCGCCTGGCAGAGCTTGGAATATTGTTTTTAGAAATCCGTAATTGTGGGCATCAATTGAGACAACGAGCGTTCCACCTGCCTTCGTCGCATCTACCAAAACGTCGAAAGCGCGTTGCAAATCGGCAACATGATTAATGGCATTCAAGCAAAAAACGGTGTCGTAAACGTCTTTTTTGTCCGAAAAGCTTTCAAGCGGTTGGCTGAAAAATTGGACATTTGGATAGTTTTCTTTACGAAAATGCGGCAATTTGGCGGCGTATTCATTCAAAAGTGGGTCGAGGGCGTCAACGTCTTGGTTCTTAAAAATCATAAAAATACCCGCAGGGCCGCAACCCGCATCCAAGATTTTACCCCCCTCAGTATTTTTGCTTTCCAAGCCAATTTCAGCCAAAAGGTCTTGCCAATATTTGGTTTTCCAAACCGCATAATCAGTCGTCGGTTTGTTTTTTAGGTAGCCTTGCCACCACCGAATTTCGGCAGCTTGGGCGATTTTCCAGCGAAAAGTCATAACTCCATGTCGGATTTGGGATTTGGGATTTCGGAGGTGAGGGCTTCCGAAATCCGAAATCCCACCTCCGAAATCGAACTATCCGTTTGTACTCAAAATTTTAATTTCAACGCGTTGATTCAACTTATTAGCCGCTTGCGATGTCTCATTCGCTACGGGCTTACTTCTGCCATAACCCTTGATAGCCAATCGTTTACGGTCAATACCTTTTTTTACTAAGTAGTCTGCCACCGATTGAGCGCGGTCACGAGACAGCCGAACGCTTGCCGCTTCTTCCATAATCAAATTGGTATGACCGCCGATTTCGACAATCAAATTAGGATTCCCATTCAATAAATTAAAAATATCATCGAGCGACGCAAATGATGTCTCTTGAATTTTCGATGAATTCGTTTCAAATTGCAATTTTTCAATCTTTAACGTTTGTCCCTCGCGCAAGCGGTCAGACGAAGGTTCTTCAATCTTAGGCTCAACTTTGGGTTTTACAGGCTCAACTTTCGCAATCGGCGATGTATCCACAGGCTTAGTCGGCTTCGGCGGTTTCACAACGGGCGGTTTCACAACAGGTGGTTTTACGACTGCAACAACAGGCGGTTTTTCTTCCTTTTTTATCTCTGGCACAATGTCAGAAGCATTGTCAATCAATATGTTACCGTTGTAAGGGAACAAAGTGGGGACTTTATAAAACGCCTCAATCATAAAATAACTGTACGTGGCTTTGGGCGTAAATTTGAACGTAAATTTCTGCCAAATACCCACCGAAACGGCTTCCGTTTGTTCAAGCGTTTCTTCTTTCGCACAATAGCCCGTTCCCGCATGAATACGTACCGTCGCGGGTGTTATGTAGTTCGCATCTTTGCCTGTCAAGTGGCTTTTGCTCATATACAATTCAGAACGCGCCGCATATAAACTAAACGTATAGGTCACACCTTTGATAAGTGGTGTCTTCAAACGTTGCCCGATAGCTTCCCAAGTATTGTTATCACGGACAACCATACCAATATAAGTAGAACCATGAAAAGCGGGTTTGTTCACGTTGAACGAATTATTAGGATGTACATCTGGTGGCGTTTCTCCTGCAAAACCGCAGTCGAACCACCCTTGAGGCGTATGGGCTGCCCCAGGAAAATCCTCAAAAGATGGATTGTCGAGCTTGATTATTACGGGTTTTTGCCCAAAAAGGGGCATAAAACAAGCGCAAAAAGCGATTAGAAAATAAGAGAACACGGTGCGTTTTAACATTTTTACACGGAAATTTTGTCTTTGTAATTGTCGTTTTTTAAAGTTTTGACTATCAATTTTTATCTAAAATGGGGACAATGTCTGACGCGTTGTCCACTAAAACATTGCCGTTGTAAACAAATTTAAATACTTTAATATAATGAGCCTCAATCATAAAAAAGCGATAGTCAGCTTTTGGCGAAAGTATAAACTCTAATTTTTTCCAATCACCAAAATCAATAGGTTGGCTTTGCGCCAATAATTGTTTTTGGTCACAATAACTTTTTCCACCCCAAATTTTAATGATTGCTGGTGTTATATAGTTAGCACTATCGCCAGTTAATCTACTCATGCTCATATAACGTTGTGATTGGCAAGCATATATACTAAATGAGTATTTTATATCTTTAAGTAATGGCTTCTTTAATTTCTGACCAACAGCTTCGGAGTGTCCATTATCTCTGACCACTAAACCTAAATATGTTTTACCATTAGAAGCAGGTTTGGTACAACCAAATGCACCACTAGGTTGCACATCGGGTGCCGATTCTCCTGCAAAGCCGCAATCAAGCCATCTTTCGGGTGTATGTGAAAAAGAAGGATAATCCTCAAAAGACGGATTTTTCAACTTAATAGTAACCGCTTCTTGCCCAAAAATCGGCACAAATAAACCATAAACGGGGATTATCAGAAAGGCAATAAGTGTCTGTTTTACCATGATTTTTAGGGAAAAATCTTGTTGAAATGGTGATTAAAATACGGAATTATCGGTTTTATGTCGCAAATCAATTTTTGAGTAAAAAAAGGCATTTTTGTGGCAAAAGTGGCAAAAGATTTAGGAAATTTGCAAAATTTC
>JAYSRS010000735.1:0-7114 GCA_043720935.1 Saprospiraceae bacterium | reverse complement strand
TTGCGAAGTTTCAAGTGATTGCCGAAGGCGGCGGCGAACGCTCAACGGCGGAAATTGAAATTGACGTGCGGAATCCAAATCCTGTGATTACGAACGTCAAAGAAGCCGTCGTTCAAGCGGGTCAAAGTGCCGCGTTGCCTTACACGGGCATCGGGTCGAATGGGACAAATGAAGCAACTTTGGAGCTGTCAACCATGCCGCCGATTGACATGGCGAGCCGCTTGCAATACCTCTTGCAATATCCTTACGGTTGCGTGGAACAGACCACAAGTGCGGCTTTTCCACAACTGTATGTGGAAAAACTGATGAATTTGGACGATGCCGCGAAGCAAAAAGTGTCCACAAATATCCGTGCCGCTATCGAACGCCTCAAAATGTTCCAAACGGCAGACGGTGGTTTTGGCTATTGGCAAGGCGAAGATTTTGCAAATAGTTGGGCGACAAATTACGTTGGTCACTTCTTAATTGAAGCCAAAAACGCGGGTTATGCCTTGCCGCCAAATATGTTGGAACGGTGGACAAAAGCGCAACAAACGGCGGCAAAACGGTGGACAGCGACGCCCGTAGCGGCTTCAAATGAGCAAAATACTGAGGGGTCTGGTTGGGACGAAAACGGACGCGATTTGACGCAAGCCTACCGTCTTTACACGTTGGCGCAAGCTAAAAATCCCGAAAATGCGGCGATGAATGCCCTTCGTGAGAAGAAAAACCTAAATACAACGGCGCGGTGGATGCTGGCATCGGCTTATTCGACGACGGGCAAGGTGGAAATTGGCCGACAATTGATTAACGGCGCGGCAACGGCGGTGAATAAATATCGAGAATTGTCTTATACGTATGGTTCAGAATTGCGCGACCAAGCAATAGTGTTGGAAAGTCAAGTTTTGCTACAAAATACGTCGCAAGCGTTGCAAATTGCTAGGGAAGTGAGCCAAAAATTGAGTTCGGGCGATTGGTACGGCACGCAATCCGTCGCTTACGGATTGATGGCAATGGCCAAATTTGCGGGCAAATCGGGCGGCAGTGGTGCGTTTACGTTTAGTTACGACATCAACGGGAAGTCGGGCAATTTTACGAGCGCGACGCCGATTGCTCAAATCAAACTCCCCGCAAACGGCGCAAACAACGTCACGATTCGCAATACGGGCAAAACGCAACTTTTCGCGCGGCTGATACTGAGGGGGCAACCTTCCGTCGGCACAGCTACGCAATTTGCAGCGTCGAACCTGAACATGACTGTTCAATACAAAACATTGAAAGGCGAGCCTTTAAATGTAACGAATATTCGTCAAGGGACTGATTTTGTGGCCGAAGTGACCGTTGGCAATACGGGCAGTTTGGGCAAAAATTACAAGGAAATGGCCTTGTCGCAAGTCTTTCCGTCGGGTTGGGAAATTCTCAATTCAAGGATGGAAAAGGTGCAAGGCTACACAAACACGACCATTCCGCGCTATCAAGACATCCGCGACGACCGCGTAAATACGTTTTTCGACATCGCCGTTGGCAAATCGCACACCTATCGCGTGCAACTCAACGCGGCTTATATCGGTCGTTTTTGGTTGCCGACGCAGCAATGCGAAGCGATGTACGACAATTCGATTTCTGCCAAGCAGGGCGGATTTTGGGTAGATGTGTCGGCGGGAGAACGGAAGGCGATGTAGGGTAGTTTGAGGTTTTTAGTTTGAAGTTTGAAGGCGGCGATATGCTTTCAAACGACTAATAAAACGCTCAAAAGCCTTGAAAACGTGATGTTTTCAAGGCTTTTGCGTGTTTATACTGAGGGGGCTAATTTATTTTGGTGGATGCACACCTAGTTTCAAAAGTGCGCGTCGAAAATTGATAAGTCCAATTCTGTTCAAGTCTAAGACTTCAACAGTCGCTCGACCGACGGCGGTAATGCCAATGATGTACAGAAAATTGGGCGACCAAATAAAATGTTCTGTCCAAGACATTTGGCGCGGGTGGAAAAGAGGGACGGTTTTTCCGTCAAACGGGTCAATTGCGTGGGTTTTATTGTATTTGCTTCCATTACAGCCGCCGCAAGCACAAGCCAAATTATCTATTTCATCACTTCCATTTTTACTAACAGGTATAATATGCTCTGCGTCAAAGGGTTGTGGGGAATAGGCTAATAGTGCTAGACAATATTCGCAAATAAAATCCGCCCGTTCAAAAATAAATTTCTTTATCTTTTTGCTAATCATTGTCGAAAGTGTTGAGATGAAGCTGTTTCATCAGTACATCTAAAGGCATATTGCGCAGGCGCGACAATTCGATTAAATTTTCAAGGCGTTCAGCGTTTTTAATTTCCACTTTTTCGATGACACTCAATAATTCTTCATGTTCTGTGGGTGTAATCGTTTCAGCTCGATTTTTCGCTAAAAGTAATTCATAACGATTTTGCAAGGCAACAGGAATCGCTTTATTGATTTTCATCAACAATTGGCTTTCTCGTTCAGGCAAATACGCGCCCTTGCGACGCGCTACAAGATGCCCTACTTTTTGCATGAATTTCTCTAAATCTTTGGTTTCTAATTCAGCAATGCCGCTTAGAATATCGTCCAAACCTAAATCAACCTGCTTGGTTATTTTGAGGCTATTGATGCTGTGTGCCATAAAATTTTATTTAAAAGTCAAATTAATCTATTTCATCTTAATTGCTGCAAAATTACATCTTTTCTTTTACCACACAAATTTTTGTTTTCATCATTTTTAAGGCAAAAAGCCTTGAAAACGTGGTGTTTTCAATGCTTTTGAGCGTTTAGAAGGCGGATTTTCCATTTTTTTTCAATTACGGCTTTCAATTGCCAATAATTATCTTAAATTTGTTTGACGATTCAATAATCATTAATTTTTTAAGTAATAAAAAACAATCACACATTATGAAAGGAAAACTACGAACGCGCCAACACGTTATTGAAGATTTGGGGTTTAATCACATTGAAAAACACATTCTTTTGGCGGGATTCACAATGCAACGTACTTTTGTTCACGATTACGGTTTTGACGGGTCTATCCAAACTTTCAAAGAAACGGGAGAAATCGCCGTTGAGAGTGCGGAATTTCAACTAAAATCAACGGATAATATCCAATTTTTAGCATCAAAAAAGGCTTTCGTCTTTGACCTAAGTTTGAGAGATTTGAAAACTTGGTTAAGCACAACGACGCCTACACTACTTATACTTTATGATGCTCAAAAAGACACGGCTTACTTCATTGATTTGCAAAATTATTTTCAACACAACGCCGAGGCACTCCGAAAGGTAAAAAAATACGTGCGCGTATATTTGCCGCCGCATCAAATTTTTAATCAGCAAGTCGTTTTAGGCTTGCGTAAAATGTAGAAAATTATGACAATATTGAAAGTTTATAACGAAACGCAAGTTACTAACGGTGAAATGTTGGCAGCCTTGACGCACTTGGGGTTTGTAGAAACACCCTCTAATCCAATCGAATATCGGATGCAGCACACGACTTCTGAATTGTATCTCGTTATGCCGCGTTTGCCCCTTAATGAATACATTTTGAAAGGTTATACCGCTAAATTTGGTTATTTGCTTTGCGAATTTGGCATCCTCAAAGACAATGACGACCTTGTAAAAATGATTCTGAAAGCGCGTACTAAAAAACGCCGCGATGTGCAAACACAGACTGCCGAGGCAGCTTAGCACCCCCTCAGTATAAACGTTCAAAAGCCTTGAAAACGTGGTGTTTTCAAGGCTTTTGAGATAATTCAATCTTAAATTTTAAAAATTAGAAACTTCCCTAAAAAGAACTCGTAAACCTATGTGTATTTTGTAACAAACTAACGTATCAAAATATTGACGGAATTTAGAAAATAAGAATTTATATAAAAGCGTAAAAATATACAGTTAATGAGCTATTTAGAAGGTTTAGTTGAATATAAAAATAATAAACTCTACTTTAAAGGGTCGGATGAACCTATTGAGTTGTTTGAAAATGCCGTTTTTTGAAAATGCCGTTTTTTCAATGAAGATTAATGTCAAACATTTGAAGAAGCAACCTAAAATTGAAATAACAGAATATACACTTGAAGCGGGTACAGAAATGTATTTTACAATTCCAGGAGTCGGTCACACTGTATATTTTAGATTAATAAACCCTTTGGTTTTTACATTTGGAACTGGCGGGTATGAAAAAATAGACACGGATATTTATTGTGAAGTGCATAAAGTTAAAGCTAGAAATGGTTCATTTCTTTCAATAGATGAATTTAAGCCGTTCACTACGGATTCTTTGCACCAAGTTTACGACAATATTTCAAGGATATTTAAGCCTAATGCAAAAAATCACCATGCCCATATTTATAACCACTTCTTTGTTTGTTCAACTGGAATGGCATTAAACGAATACAGACAGTCTAAAAATTTATTTACAAAATGACCTTTCACGGACTTGCAGAAGCAATATTGAAAGAATCTGATATACCCTTGTCTTCGGGGGATATTTGGGATATTGCTGTTAAAAAAGGATATGATAAAACACTCGGAACTAAGGGCAAAACACCAAGTGCGACACTTGGCGCACGTTTATATGTTCTTTCAGAAGATACTAAATCCATTTTTCTTTCTGTTGGAAACCGACCAAAAAGGTTTTATTTGAAAGGGAAAGATTATATAAATTTAGCAGCGTATGAAACAGATGAAGTGCCTGAATTAGTATCAGAAAAACCTATTGTTAAAAATAAGGATGGTTATCTTGAAAAAGATTTACATCCATTTCTAGCATTTTTTGCTTATTGGAAAATAGATAGGTGTTTCACAAAAACAATTTCTCATCATAAATCACCTAAACATGAATATGCTGATTGGATACATCCTGATATGGTTGGTTGTGTATTTACAAATCAAAGTTGGGCAACAGAAGTAACCTTATTGAATAAAGCTTTGGGCAGTCCCGCAGTCCGTCTTATTTCTTTTGAATTAAAACGACAGCTTAACCTTGGAAACCTTAGAGAATATTTTTTCCAAACGGTATCAAATTCATCTTGGGCAAATGAGAGTTATCTTGTTGCAGCAGAAATTGCTGAAAACGTTGATTTTATGAATGAATTATCACGACTTTCTAATTCTTTTGGAATTGGGGTTATCAAGTTGGATATTGAAGATCCTAATTCGTCTGAAATTATTTTGCCTTGTCAGTCTAGGGAAACCCTTGATTGGGAAACAATGAATAAATTAACTATGAACCCTGATTACAGAGAGTTTCTAAAACGTATTCAAAAAGATTTTGGTGGGGATGAGGTTAGAGAAGAATGGTATGACAAGGTGTTGTCAGAACAACAACTTTTAGATTCTATTCGACAAAAAGGTATGAAAAATAAATCTTAACGTAAAACAGCCTTGAAAACCGACGTTTTCAAGGCTGTTGTGTGTTTATACTGAGGGGGGTATTCCCCAAACTCACGTCTTAAAATCAATGTGGAATATCGGGAAACAAAGCGAAATTATTAGAATAAGCCGTTAAATCCACTTTTGAGCAGGTGATTTGACCATCTTGAAACGAAAAATAGATAAGGAGTTTTCCATCTTTGGTGAGCGTTCCCATATTGTCAATTCGGTATTTATCCAACAAATCAGAACGGCTGATGAGTAATGGCGATAACCATTGATTGTTGTAACGAATTAAGAAACAATACACCAATTCAGGCACAAAATCGCGGTCTAATTGAGCAATTGGCAGACTAAATTGTGCGCTAAAACTTTTGGAATGGGCTTGTGCTGTGGCAGATTTTACTTGAACTCTAACGAATTCACCGTTTTCATCTCGGACGACAAAAATATCGTCGCCAATGTCAACTTCGGGAACGGCAACGTTCCAACCACGCATTAAAAATTCAGACATGGCGGCAAATTGACCTGCTTTACCAACATAGAGGTTTGTTTTTTTAGACATGATTTTAGTTTGCTATTAAATCTCAAAAGTATGCATTGACCGCTCCGTAACGGCTTCGACAAAGCGGACAGAATGAATTTTGCCTTCCAAATCTGCCATTGTGTCCACACCAATGAGTGCAGGAAAGATGTGCTTTTGCAAGCGAGAATGCAGATTTTTCCAATCTGCTTTTGTATCGTAACTAACAAAAATGCTTTTTAAGGGTTGCAATTTTGGAAAAATAGTTGTGAGTTCTCGCCGCACCAAAGGGTCGAGGCCAAATACAAAACCATCCATTTGCTTACTCACTTTGATATTGAGTGTATCCATTTTCTATTATTTTTTACAAAGATAAATCTTTCTTTTTGATTCACAAATTTATTTGAAAAGTACCCCCTCAGTATGAATGCTCAAAAGCCTTGAAAACGTGGTGTTTTCAAGGCTTTTGAGCATTTATACTGAGGGGGTACTTTTTATTTTAATTGCAGTTCATTCTGCTTGAATCATAAACTAAATAACTTCGTAAAATTACAGAATACATCATTTTACTAATTATTAAAATTTTAGAAGTGCATTTTTGGATTGTCTTTACTACGAAGATAGACCCTATTTTCTAAGCAATTGCAAATCAACTATTTATGTCAAAAACGCGCGACTCGTGAGGTTTTTTAAAACCAAAATGTGCGCTCCCCAACATTTCCGCCCTAAAAAAGTACCCCCTCAGTATAAACCGCCCACAGCCTTGAAAACCGACGTTTTCAAGGCTGTTCTTCTATCAAAATCAAAAAAAAATGTTTGGCAACAGCGGATAACTTATCTTTGCCTTTGTAGAAACAATCATTAAATAAAACCACTATGGCAAGAGACATCATACGCATGGATAAGATAAAAAAATACGAAGGCATTATTTTAGAATTGCTTAAAGAATATGCGGCAATTCAACCTGCAAATATGGCAGAATATGAAAATCAGATTATAGCTGACGCAGAACGGCATCATTACCAATCAGTAAGCGTTGGTTGGAATAAAAAAGGGCATTATATTTATGTCATCAATTTTCATTTTGATATAAAAGCCACAGGCAAAATTTGGCTTATGGCCAATAATACAGCCGTTGGGGTCTTCCAAGAATATTCGTTTACAAAATTCTCCAAGGGTTTGAAACCCTTGGAGAATTTGTATATTGGTAATCAATTAGTTATGCTAAAACAGTCGCTTC
>JAYSRS010000734.1:0-2531 GCA_043720935.1 Saprospiraceae bacterium | reverse complement strand
TGCGGCGTAGCTGCAAAATCTCGGTAACATCAAGCATATAAGCCGATTTTTCTATGCGGTGTAACCGCAAAACAAGCGATTTTGCGGTTACACCGCATGAGACAAATAGTTGATAGTTCAAATATTACCAAGATTGGGCAGCTACGCCGCCATAAAAGAGCTTATATAGTTTTAACAAAATTTTAATTTCTAATCAGAACATAAACTATTTTCAATCAAATATTTATACAATGTTAAAAAAAAATATATTTATAGTTTTAGCCTTTTTCCTCCTTCAAAACGCTGAAATACTGAGGGGTCAAAATCCTGCGGAAATGCGCCGCGTGCTGCTTCCTTTCAACACATCGAACCCTCAAAATGCAACGGTCGGCGGCATGAACAGCCCGATGTTTAGCGAAGCAGATTTTGACCGCGACGGGCGGCAAGATGTGTTTGCTTTTGACAGAATTGGTAACGTTCGGATGGCTTTTCGCAACGCGTCAAATCCTAAAAACCTCGTTTTTAACCCACAATTCACAGCAAAAATTCCTGAATTGAACGATTGGGTCTTGCTGCGCGATTTTGACGGCGACGGGGCGGCGGATATTTTTACGTATAACAATGGGGCAGTCGGCGGCATTCGGGTTTTCAAAGGTAAATATGTAGGCGATACGTTGAATTTTGACCGCATGAATTTTGCTTTTCAGGACAATATTTTGTCTTATCCGTTATCAAATGGTTTTAAAGTAAATTTATATGTCAACGCCGTTGATATTCCTGCAATTGACGATATTGACGGCGACGGCGACCTCGATATTTTGGCCTTTGAAGTCGGCGGTGGACACGTTTTTTGGTACAAAAATCAATCCGTTGAGCGTGGTTTTCAGCGTGATAGCTTGATTTTTCAGTTGGAAGACAGGTGTTGGGGCAAGTTTTTTGACAGTGGTTTTCAACCTTCCGTTAAGTTAGGAACGACAACAACCTGCGCGACAAACCTACGCGGCGGTGGCGTTTTTGCTTCACTTCGGCATCCTGGCGCAACAATTTCAACTTTTGACGCCGATAATGACGGCGTAAAAGAGGCACTTTTAGGCAGCGTTTCTTATTCAAATATAACATTTTTAAAGAATACAGGAACGCGGGCGGAGGCGTTTATGGCCACACAGGAGAACAATTTTCCGTCGAATACTGAGGGGGTCGATATTCCGATTTTTGCGGCCACTTTTTTTGGCGATTGGGATGGTGATGGGCTAAAAGATGTGGTGGCAACGACCGTCGCAACGGGTACGCAAGAAAGTCAGAAAGTGTCTTGGCTTTACAAAAATATTGGCACAAATGCTTTGCCGCGTTTTCAATTTCAAAAAAAAGATTATATAGTCGGCGAAACTGTTGATTTAGGTTCGGGCGCAAATCCCGCTTTGGTCGAAACAAATAACGATGGATTATTGGATTTAGTGGTCGGTAACGGCGCATCGTATTTGCCCTTCAATGAGCGCAATGCTCAAATAACGCTTTACCGAAATGTTGGCACGACAACGCTACCAAGTTTTCAACTGATTGATTCTAACTGGTTGAATTTCAAAGCATTATCTAGTGGAGACATCAATAATTTTGCCCCAACTTTTGGCGATTTAGACGGTGATGGCGACCTAGATATGCTCGTTGGTGAAGACACTGGCACGTTTTATTACGTCGAAAATCGGAGCAATTCGATGACGGTTTTACAAATGGGAACGCCCGTTCCGTTTTGGAAAAGTATGAAATCAGCCGCCGCACCAAAACCTCAAATCGTGGATTTAGACCGCGACGGGCTGCTCGACATCGTGGTTGGCACGCGCAATCAATTCATTCATTTTTTCAGAAATAAAGGCACACGCACCGCACCCGATTTTAATCCCGAAGCGAACAGCAAAAAATTAGGCGGCGTAGATATGCGCGAATTGGGCGACCCTGCAAGCTATATTGCGCCACAATTCGTTGATTTTCAAGGGAAATGGACGCTGTTTTGCGGGTCATCAAGCGGTCGAATTTGGATTTTTGATTCCATCAACAACAACGTCAACGGCACATTTAGATTGGTTAACGACGACTACGGAAAACTCCGCGACGGCTGGCGAACAACCCCGACAATTGGCAATTTAATTTCAAGTGACAACAAATTAGAAATGCTCGTCGGTAACTTACGCGGCGGCTTGACGGCCTATAAAATGTCGTACAATCTCAATGGCACAACGCCCACACAAAGCATTGACAATAAACCATTTGCAACGATTTTTCCGAATCCAACAAAAGGCGTTTTGACCATTGAAACTGCCGTAAATTGCGACCTAAAAGTGGTTAATTATTTAGGTCAAATTATCAAAATTGAAAAAAATATATCCCCTCAGTATCCCCTTGATTTAAGCGCGTTTTCGTCAGGTATTTACTTCGTAGAATTGAGTAAAACGACGGGCGAACGACAATTTTTGAAAGTGTTTAAAAAATAACTTAGTACATGACAAAAAAGGCATTTTGCTCGCTTCGCTCGCAAAATGCAGGAGATGTGGTTCAAA
>JAYSRS010000733.1:0-7122 GCA_043720935.1 Saprospiraceae bacterium | reverse complement strand
AAAAATATTTCACCCCCCCTCAGTATTTTTCTAAAAAAATCCATTTCCTCGCCTTATCTTTGCGGGCAATTTGAAACAAACCATATTAATTATTAATTAATTACATTTTTTTATCAAGTTGCGCTATGCCAAAAGATACCTCGATTAAGTCCGTTCTAATCATTGGTTCAGGTCCAATTATCATTGGGCAAGCCTGCGAATTCGATTATTCTGGTACACAAGCTGCCCGTTCGCTCCGTGAAGAAGGCATTGAAGTTACGCTGATTAACTCAAATCCAGCGACTATTATGACTGACCCCGTTACCGCAGACCACATTTATTTGCTGCCACTAACGGTCGAATCACTCGCTTTTATCCTCGAAAAACATCAAATTGACGCTGTTCTCCCAACTATGGGCGGTCAGACTGCGCTCAATCTTGCCATTGAAGCTGACAAACAGGGTTTGTGGGAACGCTTCAATTGCCGCATGATTGGCGTGGACGTTGCGGCGATTGAACTCGCCGAAGACCGCGAACAATTCAAACAATTGATGATTCGTATTGGTATTAAAGTCGCGCCTTCTTTTATCGCTAATTCGTTTTTGGAAGGACACGAAGCGGCGCAAAAGATTGGGTTTCCTTTGGTGATTCGTCCGTCGTTTACCTTGGGCGGTACTGGTGGCGGATTTGTACACAAAGAAAGTGAATTTACCGAAGCCCTCAAACGCGGTCTGGAAGCCTCACCTACTCATGAGGTTTTGGTGGAAAAAGCCGTTTTTGGTTGGAAGGAGTACGAATTGGAATTGTTGCGTGATTCTAATGACAATGTTGCCATTATCTGTACGGTCGAAAACCTTGACCCGATGGGTATTCATACGGGCGACTCGATTACCGTTGCCCCTGCGATGACGTTGAGCGATACGGCGTTTCAAAATATGAGAAGTAAAGCAATTATGATGATGCGGGCTTTGGGCAATTTTTCGGGCGGTTGCAACGTGCAATTTGCTTTAAATCCCGAAAATGAGGAGTTAATTGCCGTCGAAATTAATCCCCGCGTGTCGCGGTCGTCGGCTTTGGCATCGAAGGCAACGGGCTATCCGATTGCTAAAATTGCCGCTAAATTGTCGATTGGCTACCATTTGAACGAGTTGAAAAACCAAATTACCAAGACCACATCGGCCTATTTTGAGCCGTCTTTGGACTACGTCATTGTCAAAATGCCGCGTTGGAATTTCGATAAATTCCCGGGGGCAGACGATACGTTGGGCTTGCAAATGAAATCGGTTGGTGAAGTGATGTCAATTGGCCGCAATTTCTTGGAAGCGTTGCAAAAGGCGTGTCAATCGCAAGAAAACGGTCGAGCAGGTTTAGGTGCTGATAAAAAAGAATGGATGCGAACGGAAGACATCCTAAAACGCCTTGAAAAAGCGTCAGATGACCGCATTTATCGCGTAAAAGATGCCTTGCGCCTAGGCATTCCGTCCAAAACAGTTCAGAAAATTACGGGCATTGACCCTTGGTATATTGGACAAATCAAGCGGCTTGTGGACTACGAAGAACGCCTTTTACGCTTCAACGTGGCCGAGGACATTCCGCGCGATTTCTTCTTAGAGCTAAAGCAACATGGCTATTCTGATGCTCAAATTGCTTGGGTTTTGCGGATAAAAGAAATTGAAGTGACGCGTCAACGCAAGCAATTAGGCATTCGGCGCGTGTATAAGATGGTGGACACGTGCGCCGCTGAATTTGAAGCGCAAACGCCGTATTTCTATTCTACTTTTGAAGGTGAAAACGAAAGCATCCCCTCAGTAGGCAAGAAGAAAATTATCGTTTTAGGCTCTGGGCCGAATCGGATTGGACAAGGCATTGAGTTTGATTATTGCTGCGTTCACGGACTTTTGGCCATTAAAGAAGCAGGTTATGAAGCGATTATGGTTAATTGCAATCCTGAAACCGTCTCAACGGATTTTGATATGGCCGATAAACTCTATTTTGAACCCGTTTATTGGGAACACCTTTTGGAGATTATTGAGTTGGAACAACCTGACGGCGTTATCGTGCAGTTAGGCGGTCAAACAGCCTTAAAACTTGCCGAAGATTTGCACAAAGCGGGCATCAAAATTATTGGAACGAGTTACAATGACATGGACGTTGCTGAAGACCGTGGCCGTTTTTCTGACCTTTTGAAAGAAATTGGCATTCCTTATCCTGAATACGGCGTGGCGGCGGATGCGGACGAAGCCTTGGTTTTGGCCAACAAAATCGGCTATCCTGTCCTCGTGCGGCCTAGTTACGTGATTGGTGGGCAACGGATGAAAATTGTTATCAATGACACGGAATTGGAACGCGGCGTGTTAAATATTTTCAAACACATGCCCGACAACCGCGTTTTGATTGACCGTTTCCTCGAACGCGCAAAAGAAGCCGAAGTAGATGCTATTTTTGATGGTGAAAACTTTCACATCATGGGCATCATGGAACACATCGAACCTGCGGGGATTCACTCAGGCGACTCGGCGGCGATGTTGCCGACGTATAGTTTGGGGCCAATTGTATTGGAACAGATGACAGAGTACGCCGAAAAACTCGCTAGAGCCTTGAATATCAAGGGTTTAATCAATATTCAGTTTGCCATTAAAGACGACAAAGTCTATGTGATTGAGGCCAATCCGCGTGCTTCGCGGACGACGCCGTTCATCGCAAAAGCCTATCAAATTCCTTATTTGAACATGGCGACAAAAGTGATGTTAGGTACACACAAGTTGACAGATTTTACGTTCGACAAGTCGAAATTGACGGGTTATGCGATTAAAGTTCCCGTTTTTAGTTTCAATAAATTTCCGAATGTGGATAAAAAATTGGGACCCGAAATGAAGTCAACGGGCGAGGCGATTCATTTTATCAAGGATTTGAAAGACCCGTATTTCAGAGAATTGGACAGAAATCGGTATATGTTTTTGTATCAGTAAGGTATAAAGTCCTCAAAAACGACTTTTTACTGAGGGGTATAAAATATTGATTACCAATGACTCAATCCTTCGAGGTTTTTAAAACCTCGGAGGATTGAGTAACATTTAGTGAGGCTACATTTACGAAATCTTTAAGATTTTGTAAATGTTTATACGTTTGTAACTGTTTACACCATCTTACATTAAAATTTTAAATTTTAAACGCTATGACATTAAGTTTAACGTTGCTATTGACACTTTTCACGATTGGTATTTCTCTTTTGGCTTTTAATAACTCGATGTATTTTTACAAATTACGGCATCATCCCTACACGGAGTTTCGTAAAAATGAATACCATCGTTGGCTTACATCAAGCTTATTACACGGCGATTATTGGCATTTATTCGTCAATATGTTCGTGTTTTATCAGTTCGGCGGCGTTGTTGAAGAGGTTTTCACTGCCGTTTATGGTGACCTAACGGGGCGGCTTTTGTTTCTCGTTCTTTATTTAGGTTCAGTTGTAGCAGGTGATTTACCATCTTATTTTAAGCATAAAAATGATGAAGGCTATTCTTCTATCGGTGCATCAGGTGGTGTTGCAGGTGTTATGTTTGCCTATGCTATGTTCGCACCGACGAGTGTTATCAAACTTTATCTATTCATTCCATTATACACGATCGTTTGGGCATTGTTATATTTGATGTATGAACACTGGGCCAGTCGGCGAATGCAAGACAATATTGGCCACGATGCCCATCTTTACGGGGCGATTTTCGGCTTTATCGCTACGGCGGTGATGATTCCAAAAGCTTTTCCGCATTTTATTTCTGAAATTATGAACTTGGTTAACGGTGTTAATTGAGCAAAATACTGAGGGGGCTATTCCTTCATAAAATATTGATTTTAAACACGTTATAATTCTCCAAGGGTTACAACCCTTGGAGAATTATTTTTATAAGTAGAGCCATTCATCACTCATCATTTATCATTGATTCATGTTTTTTATACTCTCCAAACTCCTGATTTTCGTTCTTCAACCCACTTCTTGGCTTGTTTTGTTATTAGCTTGGGCATTTTTTGCTAAAAACCCACTAAAAAAGCGTAAAATACTGAGGGGGGTATTTTTTATGACTGTTATCTTGACGAATCCGTTTTTGATGCACCAAACTTTTCGGGTCTATGAAACGCCGCCCGTTTCCATGAACACGCTGCGCGACACCTTTGACGTAGGCATCGTTTTAGGTGGTTTTTCTAATTTTGATATAGACGCGATTGACGACCGTCTGAATTTTAATCAAGCCGTCAATCGTTTGACCGACGCCGTGGTTTTGTACAAAAAAGGCTTGGTTAAAAAGCTACTCATTACGGGCGGCGATGGCAATTTAATCGGTCGAAAAAGCCCCGAAGCGGAAAAAACTGAACCTTTTTTATTACAAATGGGCGTCAGACAAGAAGATATTTTGCTTGAAAATGCCGCGCGCAATACGCATGAAAATGCCGTTTTTACAAAACAATTGCTTGATAGTCAACGACTTACAAACGCTAAATTATTACTCATAACGTCAGCGTCTCATATGCCGCGTTCCATCGGGTGTTTCAAAAAAGTAGGTTTAGACATCACGCCTTTTCCCGCTCATTTTATCGGTGAAAAATCAAATTGGAAAACAAGTCATTGGCTCACGCCCGATTCAAAAGCCTTTTCTAATTGGGAAAGCCTTTTTAAAGAATGGATTGGCTATGTGGTGTATTACGCCAAGGGGTATATTTGATGTCAAAATTATTGATTTATGGTATGACATTTACGAAATCTCAAAGATTTCGTAAATGTTGGTAGCATGTCGCAACATTAAAAAAGCCGATTAACCACGCGTGTTTAATCGGCTTTTTTAATGTTATGAAAACTAATTTAAAAATCTTTTCCATAATTTTCATATCCAATACGCCCCAAATGCTCATACTTGCGGGTGACTTCGTTGGCCAGTTCTTGTTTATAGGCCACGATTTTATCTTGCATAATTTTGTCAGACGCACCCAAAATTTGAGCTGCTAAAATACCTGCATTTTTCGACCCATTCAGAGCCACCGTTGCCACAGGCACACCGCTTGGCATCTGCAAAATGGACAAAATAGAATCCCAACCGTCAATCGAATTAGACGCTTTAATCGGCACGCCAATCACGGGCAACGGACTCAACGCCGCGACCATTCCCGGCAAATGCGCCGCGCCACCAGCACCCGCAATAATGACTTTTACGCCTCGTCCATGGGCTTCTTTGGCGAATGTATAAAGGCGTTCGGGCGTCCGATGTGCCGAAACGAAGGTCATTTCAAACGAAATACCGAAATCTTCAAGCAATTCTGCTGCTTGTTTCATGATGGGCAAATCGGAATCCGAACCCATAATAATGCTTACCTGAGCTACTTTCATTGTTAAATAATTGTCGAAAGACAGTTTTATAAGTTATTGAAAATAAAATTTTTGAGCGAAATAAAGCGCAATTCTAAACATAAAAGCCCAATTTCCAAACGAAAATTGGGCTTTTATGCTCAAAATACTGAGGGGTCATTTTTTACACAATTTGATGCCTCCGCATTCGTATCAAACCGTTTCTAAAAGCATCGGTTCAGCCACATCTACCGTCGTTGCTTCCCATTCTGTCGTAATATGTTGCACCAACTCCAACACCATCGGCGCGGTTAGTTTTTTATTGACATCACTCAAAATGAAGGCAACGACTTCGACAAGTGTCCAATCGGGATGCGTTATTTTAAGTTCCTTCACGTCCATTGAAACTGAACGAATCAAAATGGGCATAAATTTCTTCGGCAAAGGGAAGTTGAAAGTACCGTTTGGCACCATTGTATGCTCGCTTATAAATGGACTATTTTGATTACTCATTTTTATACGTTTTAAATTTTTATAAAACTATTTTTTGTCAAGATAAAAGCATCATATAGTGTATGAGCGTGATATTTCTCCTCTTTATTTTCCGATATAATTAGGCCATGAATGGTGTAAAATTCTTCAATTGCTAACTGTTGGTCTTGAAAAACACGGTTGTAAAGCAATTTTCTTTTTCTGTCAACAGGTTCAATGTAGATTCTTCGGTCGGGATAAGCATCTGAAAAAATTAAACCTGTTCCAAAAATTGTTTGAATGACGCGCCGCATATCTTGATTGTTAGAAATTACGGTGTCATCGAAATCACTTTCATCAGAATTGGCATCGCCAAAAGCCAAATTCCATTTATTGTCTTTCCAAAAATCATACATAACAATTTTGACAATATCGCTTTCAGCACCTTTGCTGACGAAACGATATTGTAATTTGTCCTCCGTGTATTCAATCGGATATGCTTGCAATCTGCCCATAATATGTCGTGTTGTTTTTTGATTGTAATCGAAATAGAATGTAATTTTAAACATAAAAGCCCAATTTTTAAGCAGAAATTGGGCTTTTATGCTCAAAATACTGAGGGGGTCTAAATGTTGACCAATTCCCTTTTTTTATTTTTAACGGCAATCGTTTTGACGCTTTCAACGGCTTCGTTTTCAACCGTCTTGACCAATCGCTGATGCGCCAATTTTTTCATCCGCGCGTCTTGTTCTTCGATGCTGTCGGCCACCATATCGGCCCATAAAGTGAGGTAAAGCGACACATCTTCGCGGACGTTGTGGTGCAGTTGTGCGGCTTTCAATTCTTCGGGCAAACGTGCCAAAATGCGGCGGTCGGAGAGGCGTTCTAAGTGCTGCAAATCGTCCACATCGAAGCCAATATCAAGCATTTCGGCAATAATTTCGTCGAAAGGACGGTTGCCAACGCCACAATAATCGTTCAGTTGATCGTTCCAATCACCCGCTTCGTTCATCATCGCAAACTGATGGATTTCAGCCTTTGTGCGCGCCGTAATGACTTGCGCCAAGTGTCCGCAATTGCACGAACCCATGTGACCCCATTGATAATTTGGGCTGTTAACGATGCGGTCAGCCGTCGTCCGCAGAATGTGTACTATTTTTTCGTTAGCTCTTGCCATTTTCTTTGAATTAAAAATTAAAAATGAAGAATTAAATTTGGTGACTTGCAGAGTGATAAACGATTAAGGAATGTGAAATAAATAAAAGCGTATTTCACGGGCTGTTTCTCGCTACGCTCGAAAGACGCCCTTCAAGGAATTTTCATGGAGCGAACGTATT
>JAYSRS010000732.1:0-7147 GCA_043720935.1 Saprospiraceae bacterium | reverse complement strand
AGTTTCCTGCCTATCTAAGTTTCTTAAACTTAATAAAAATTTCTTAACAGTGAACGGTTTAATTGGTAAAAAAGTCGGCATGACTTCCGTCTTCGACGAGAAAGGTAATGCAGTCGGCGTAACTGTTGTTGAGTTGGGTCCGAACGTTGTCACGCAAGTGAAAACAATCGAATCTGACGGTTACAACGCGCTTCAGCTTGCTTTCGGTCAAGCAAAAGTGAAAAACACTTCAAGAGCGATGCTCGGACACTTTAAAGCGGCAAGCATCGAAGGTGCGGCACGTGAAGTAGCTGAATTCCGCGATTCAACGCTCGCTAAAAAATTAGGCGACGTGATTAATGTGACTGAAATCTTCACAGAAGGCGAAAAAGTTCAAGCAATTGGCACGTCGAAGGGTAAAGGTTTTCAAGGTGTTGTGAAGCGTCACAAATTTAGTGGCGTCGGTGAAGCAACCCGTGGTCAGCACAACCGTCTCCGTGCGCCAGGTTCAATTGGTGCATCGTCTTTCCCTTCAAAAGTATTCAAGGGAATGCGTATGGCAGGCCGCATGGGTGGCGACACTAAAACCGTTAAAGGTTTGAAAGTAGTCAAAATCTTTGCAGAGCAAAATTTAATTCTTATTAAAGGTGCAGTGCCTGGTCATAATGGCGGCTACATCATTATTGAAAAGTAATTTAGTCGCAGCCAAAAGCGATTTCAGATTTTAAATTATAAATGCGCCGTATTATTCAAGCATTTTTTAATCAAAATACTGAGGGGGTGCTTTTAGCAAAATATCATTTACAAAATGACAGTTGACATTTTAAATATAAAAGGCGAAAAGACGGGCAGAACAACAGAATTACCTGCTGACGTTTTCGGTGTAGAGCCGAGCCAACACGCGGTGTATCTTGCGGTGAAGCAATATTTGGCGCACCAACGTCAAGGAACGCACAAGTCGAAAGAACGTAGTGAAATGTCGGGTTCGACACGTAAGCTTGTCAAGCAAAAAGGAACGGGTGGCGCACGTAAAGGCGATATCAATTCTCCTATTTTGTCGGGCGGTGCGCGGGTTTTTGGTCCGAAACCACATTTGTACACGGTCAAATTGAACAAAAAAGTTAGCCGTTTGGCACGTAAATCAGCATTTTCGGCAAAAGCAACGGCAGGTTCTATCGTTGTGATTGAAGACGTAATGATGGACGCACCTAAGACGAAGGCGTTTATGTCAATTATCAACAGTGTTGCGCCAAATGCGCGCCGCACAACGTTGGTTGTACCAGAATACAACGAAAACGTGTTGAAATCGAGCCGTAATCTCAAAAGTGCCACGGTTAGCCGTGCAGGTGACTTGAACACGTATCAAATTATCAACACTTCGACGTTGATTTTGACGGAAAGCTCAATCGCAAAAATTTCGGAAACGTTTAATTGATTATTGGCTATTGATTATTGATAATTTACAAGGTAAAATGGGGTTTTTATTAAAAAATGCTTCAAAATACTGAGGGGGGTCAAAAATCAGAATAGACAATATAATAATCAACAATAGTCAATAATAGAAATGGCAAATAATATTTTAGTCCGTCCAGTTATTACTGAAAAGTCCGACAAGGCTATGAACAAGCAAGTTTATACGTTCGTTGTGGCTAAATCTGCGAACAAACTTGAAATTGCGAAAGCAGTTGAAGCGATGTTCAACGTATCAGTAGCTCATGTAAACACGGCAGTTATTCCCGGCAAAGTCAAAGTACGTTCGACACGTAGCGGCGTTATGCGCGGAATGAAACCGTCTTACAAAAAAGCGTTTATTGCGCTTCAAGAAGGTGAAAAAATTGACATCTTCGGCGACGTAGAAGCAACAGAAGAATAAATGGTTTTTCGTGTTCGTAAACGTTTGAAGGTTTAGCAAATTTTTAAAATTTACTAAATCTAATACAACCAAAGTTGAACCTTAATACGATAATAATTTAAAGTCAAAATGGGAGTTAAAAAATATAATCCGCTAACGCCATCGTTGCGAACACGTGTAACGAACGCTTTTACTGAGGTAACAGCTTCGACACCTGAAAAAAGTTTGACAACTTCAATCAAGCAGTCAGGCGGTCGTAACCATGACGGTAAGATGACGGTTCGTAATATTGGTGGTCGTGGCAAACGCACTTACCGTATTATTGACTTCAAACGCGACAAAGACGGCGTTCCTGCGACTGTAAAGTCAATCGAATATGACCCGAACCGCACAGCTTTCATCGCTTTGTTGTTTTATGCAGACGGCGAAAAGCGTTACATTATCGCACCAAACGGCTTGAAAGTCGGTGCGAAAGTGCAAAGTGGTACAGGTGTTGCGCCCGAAATCGGTAATGCGATGGTTTTGTCGGAAGTACCACTCGGTGTACAGTTGCACAATATCGAAATGCAGCCTGGTAAAGGCGGCGCGATTGCACGCTCTGCTGGTAACTACGCAACGTTGGTAGGTAAGGAAGGCAGATACGCAGTTCTCAAAATGCCTTCGGGTGAGATGCGTCGTATCTTGATGACTTGCAAAGCTACTGTTGGTGCAGCATCAAACCCAGACCATAGCCTTGAAGTTGCTGGTAAAGCAGGTGCAAGCCGTTGGATTGGTCGTCGCCCACGTGTACGTGCGGTCGTAATGAATCCTGTGGATCACCCGATGGGTGGTGGTGAAGGTCGTGCTTCTGGTGGTCACCCGCGCTCACGCAAAGGTTTGATTGCTAAAGGTAAGAAAACCCGTAGCCGCACAGCTTCGTCGAATCGCTTGATCATTCAGCGTCGTAAAACAGGTAATAAATAATTAAAAATTAAGAATTAGAAATTAAAAAGGGTGGAGTAGTGCTTATAAAGCCTTAATCTTGATTTTTAATTTTCAATTAAAAAGATTCATCATGCCTCGTTCATTAAAAAAAGGGCCTTACATCTTCCACAAACTCATTGAGAAAGTTGAGAAAATGAAGGCAAGCAATAAGAAGACCGTCATCAAAACTTGGTCGCGTGCTTCAATGATTAGCCCCGATATGGTTGGCTTAACAATGGCAGTCCACAACGGTAAGACGTTCGTTCCTGTCTATGTTACAGAAAACATGGTTGGTCATAAACTCGGAGAATTCTCGCCTACGCGGAATTTTAGAGGTCACAAAGGTACTGGCAACAAAAAATAAGTTTTGAGTTTTGAGTTTTGGGTTGTGCGTTTAGACGTTTTCAGACCCACTCAGTATTTCAATGATTTATTAGCCGTTTTTAAAAAAAACTATTGGGTAAAGTAGTTCCAAAGTAGCTTTTGTCTTTTAAGTTTTGTTTTTGAGTTTTGCACATCCAACGCAACTCAAAACTCAAAACTCAAAATTCAAAACTTCCTAGACTCTCTGCTCATAACTCAATACTGATTAAATAATGGAAGCAGTAGCAAGATTCAGCAGTTGCCCAATGTCGGCGCAAAAAATGCGCTTGGTGATTAACAATATTCGCGGCAAAAAAGTCGGCGATGCTATCAACATTCTCCGTTTCACGAATAAGGAAGCGGCAATTTGGTTGCAAAAAATCGTTATGTCTGCCGTTGCAAACTGGGAAGTTAAAGCCGAAGCAGATGCGGCAGAACACGACCTTTACATCAAAACAGCATTTAGCGATGCCGCCACGATGTTGAAGCGTTTTCAGCCAGCTCCGCAAGGTCGCGCTCACCGCATTTTGAAACGGACAAATCATATCACGATTATCGTTGAGAACCGCAAAGCATTGGCAAGCGAAGCAATAGCAGCTTAAAAACGACCCCCTCAGTATTGAGGCGGTTTTTATGAAGAAAAATTAAATTTCCACAAATATCGGAACCTTGAAAGGGGTTTTGACAAGAGGATAAAAATGGGTCAAAAGACAAATCCAATAGGTAATCGTTTAGGCATCATTCGCGGTTGGGAATCTAACTGGTTTGGTGGCAAAGACATGGCTGCGAAAGTCGTCGAAGACGCTAAGATTCGCACCTACTTGAAAGCGCGTATCAGCAAAGGTGGCGTTGCTCGCACTATCATAGAGCGCACACTCAAGCGGGTCACGGTGACTATTCAAACGTCGCGTCCTGGTATCATCATCGGGAAAGGCGGTCAAGAAGTTGACCGTATCCGCGAGGAGTTGAAGAAGTTGACGGCTAAAGATGTGCAAATCAACATTCACGAAATCCGTAAGCCTGAATTGGACGCGGTTATCGTAGGTGAATCCATTGCAAAACAACTCGAAGGGCGTATCAATCACCGCCGCGCAATCAAAATGGCGATTCAGTCAACGATGCGTGTAGGTGCAGAAGGCATCAAAGTCCGCATTAGCGGACGTGTTGGTGGCGCAGATATGGCTCGGACGGAAGAATACAAAGAAGGTCGTACACCTTTGCACACTTTCCGCGCAGATATTGACTACGCAAACGTTGAAGCACAAACCGTTTATGGCAAATTGGGCATAAAAGTCTGGATTTGTAAGGGTGAAATCTTCGGCAAACGCGACTTGTCACCTTTCCAAGAAGAATCAAAAACGACGCAACGTGGTGGTGGTGGAAATGACCGCCGTGACCGTCGTGATGATTCTGGCGGCGAACGTGGCGAACGCAGAGGCAACAACCGTGGTGGCGGTGGCAATCGCGGAGGCGGTGCTGGCGGCGCAGGTGGTGGTCAAAATCGTGGCGGTGCTGGTGGCGGTCAAAATCGCGGCGGCGGTGGTGCTGGCGGCGGTGGCAATCGTGGCGGTGGAGCTGGTGGCGCAGGCGGCGGCGGAAACCGTGGCGGTGGCGGCGGTAATGCAGGCGGCGGCGGCGGTGGTCGTAGATAATTAGGAATTACGAATTACGAATTAGGAGTTAGGAGTTAAGCAAGGCGACGCTCACGCATACATATATATAACGTGTGTTGTTTTTCAATTTCTAATTTTTAATCACTATAAAGTGAAAGTAGTTTTCAAACTTTTGGGTTTTTATACATCTTAGGAAGACTCCTTCAATCTTCCTAAGATTCTGCTCAAAGATTAGAAATCGAAGCACAGTCTTAGGAAGATTGAAGGAATCTTCCTAAGACTTTTGAAAACTACTTTCACGACATCATAAAACAGACCCCTCAGTATTTCGACTAAATTTTTGCAAAATAAAATTTGGCTACACTAAAATAATTCAATAAGAGTTCTTACTTTTGCCGCCGCTTTGAAAGAAAGGCGTCGTAAAAGCGGACTTTTTCGATAAAAACGGCGGTTTATAAAGGTATATATAATCGCTATAAAACATTTGAACGATGTTACAGCCGAAAAGAACAAAATATCGCAAGCAACAGAAAGGGCGCAACACAGGCTTGGCTTGGAAAGGTAGCACCGTTTCGTTCGGCACTTTCGCGCTCAAATCAACGATGGCAGTCCGTATTACGAATCGTCAAATTGAATCAGCGCGTATTGCGATCACACGTTTTATGAAACGTGAAGGTAAAGTTTGGTGCTTAATTTTTCCTGACAAACCTGTAACGGCAAAACCTGCCGAAGTACGGATGGGTAAGGGTAAAGGCGCACTCGATCATTGGGTAGCTCAAGTACAACCGGGCAGAATCATTTTTGAGATTGACGGTGTTACGGATGAAGTTGCTCGTGAAGCCCTCAGATTGGGCGCACAAAAATTGCCTTGTTTGACAAAAACCGTTACACGTACTGACTACGTTGCGGAATAAATCAACAATTTAGTGTTCGGTTTGTAGCGTTTAGCTTTATAGACCTACACACCAAACGATTAAAATTAGAATAAAAAAATGGCAAGCGAAAAAAGTACGTGGCACGAAATGACCGAAGAAGCCCTCGAAAGCGAATTGGCGACACTGGAAACAGACAGTCAGAAAATGAAATTCGAGCAAGCAATTCGCGGCATTGCGGACAACAGCCAATTTAAAAAAATGCGTCAGAACACAGCACGTATTCTAACGGAATTGCGGAAACGCGAAATCGCAGAATACACGCCCGAAGACCTTGAAGGTCGTTCACGCATCCGCGCTCGTCGCGCTCGACTCAAAAAGTAAGTGAGTTTTTGGGATTAGTTATTTAGTTTTTAGAAATATTAACTTTAAGCTGCTAACCAAATTCTCCGAGAATTCAACTCAAAATTTTAGAATAAAAATGAGTGTCGAAATCGAAAGAAATCTAAGAAAAACCCGTACTGGTGTTGTCTCAAGTAGCGCACGCGAAAAGACAATTACGGTGAAAGTGGAACGGAAAATTGAACACCCGATGTATGGTAAGTTCATGAAAAAGACCACAAAATTCCAAGCTCACGACGAAGCAAATACTGCGGGCATCGGCGATACAGTCCTCATCATGGAGACGCGCCCCCTCAGTAAAACAAAGCGTTGGAGATTGGTTCAAATTCTCGAAAAAGCGAAGTAATTGTGGTTTCGTGGTGTGTGCAAATTTAGTAAATTCGAAAAATTTACCAAATTTTGGACAACGACAAATCGCTTAATCGTCTAAATTTATCATAGAAAATGATACAGTCAGAATCAAGATTGCGAGTAGCAGATAACAGTGGCGCGAAAGAAGTGCTTTGTATCCGCGTTTTGGGAGGCTCGAAAAGACGCTATGCGTCGGTTGGTGACAAAATTGTTGTTACTGTGAAAGATTCTTCTCCAGGCGGCGTGAAAAAAGGCATTGTTTCTAAAGCCGTTATTGTCCGCACTCACAAGGAAATTCGTCGCAAAGATGGTTCTTACATCCGCTTCGACGACAACGCTTGCGTTCTTTTGAATGCAGCAGATGAGCCACGAGGTAGCCGTATTTTCGGCCCCGTTGCCCGCGAATTACGCGACCGCGATTATATGCGTATCGTGTCACTCGCTCCCGAGGTGCTTTAAATTAAAAATTAAGAATTAAAAATTAAGGGCGGTTTACTTAAGTGTATCGCTAGTTTTTAATTATCTCATTTTTAACTAAAATGACCCCTCAGTATTTTGACATTAAAATCATCAAATTTTAAGTGTACAAGCTAGTAAGGAACATCTTACAAATTTTAAATTCTTAACTTTTAATTTTTAATTCCTTAAATCGCTTGTTTTAATTCTTAATTTTTAATTTTTAATTCAAATTATTTTCAGCTTGAACGAGTCGCTTCCAACCTATCGCGGCTAACGACAAGCGAATTAAATGA
>JAYSRS010000731.1:0-2540 GCA_043720935.1 Saprospiraceae bacterium | reverse complement strand
GAAAGAAAATCATAGATTTTCTTTCAAAAAACAAGCTGCCACCGATAGATTTTCTCCACGCACGCCTTTTTCGCGCAGCGAAAAACAGCCCGTAAAATACGCTTTTATTTATTTCACATTCCTAATCAGTCTAATCAGTCTAATCAGTGGCCCGTGTATGGCAGTATGAAGAGGGTGTAAAACTCACTTAACATCCTCATAGTCAGCAAGTTCTGCATTGCTCGACGGCTTATCGACCGTCGGTTTTTTATCATAAAAATGACGGTGCTCGACGATGACTTTTGGGCGCATGAAAACGCGGTAAATGAGCGCGATGACGGCTAAATAAAAAAGGTATTTCATTGCAGTTGAATTTATGATCTAATTCCCTTTGACACTTTTCTTCAATTTTTCATTATCTTCCTGAATAATATGGTCAAGCACTTCTTCCAATTGTTTCGCTTCAATATTTTTTGACCGAATTGTTTTGTTGGCATCCAAAACATAGACTTGCGGCGTTGTTTCGACGTTGTAAAGCGTTTTGTAACGTGAAATCATGTACGGGTCAACGGCATTAATGAAGTCGCCGAAGCCTTTTTCTTTCGCATATTTCCAGCATTCGGGCATTTTGTCGGGTCCCGTCAAAGTACAAACCGCCATCACTTTTACGTCGATATTTTTAGCTTTTGCTTTCTGCAAAAACTCGACTAAAAACGGCGATTGCTTCTGACAATGCCCGCAAGTGGGTTCAAAAAAGAACAAAACCGTGTATTTTGAATTAATTTCCGATACCGTAATTGTCGAATTATCTTCCTTGAAAACCTTGATTTCGGGAGCTTTTTTGCCAATCAACAAAGGAAATATTTTGGTCGCTTGATCCACCAATTTTGCTTTATTGTCTTTTGGAATAAACGCGTCCGTCAAGCCTTGTTCGATGTATTTCCTAGTCAAATGCACGTGAATGGCATCAAAACCGACGACATTTGACTTGATATACTTGTTCAAATATTGAACAAAATAATACTGAAATGTTTCCTTACTCGGTTGAATTAATCTTAAAATATGGTCAAGTGATTCTATAATCGAATCGGGATGTTGCGGCGTCAACTTATCCAAATAACTGTCAATACGTTGCCCCAAAACGGGCGTCCGCAAAAGGGCAGGATTGCCCATGTCGAAATTGTCGAAAAAATGCGCTTTGTAGTGCAAATAACGCGCATATTCATTTTTTTCTTTATCCGTAATTTCGGAAAAAAGCGGTGTTTCTACCTCAATCGCCGTTTTAATCAGCATGGCCGAAATAGAAGTCGGGTTTTTCTTAATCAAATCCGCTTGGTACGCCTTCACTTCTTTGTCCAAAAGTTCTAATTTTTTAGAACCGCCAATAGAATCTGTCTTACGCAACGCCCCTGCCGCTTCGGCTTCCCCACGTTTTTTAGACAAAAAACGCATATAGCCATAAAATATGTCATTGTCTTTCGACCCCGTAAATTTGGCTTGTCCGTAAAGGTCAAGCGTGCTTGTGGTCAACGAAAAATGCTGCTCATCGTCAGGCACCATGATTTGAAAATAGCTATTGTCGGGCGGTGTGACGATGAGATAAACACCCGCTTCCAACTTACCCGTGCTTTTTTGGAACGTAAAAAAGCCCGTTTTTTTGTCTAAAATCGCCGTATCGCGGATAAATGTTTGATTTCCAAGCTGGTAGCCTAGAAAAATGGTGTCTTTCTCAAATTCCGTAATCCGAACTTGAATTTTGTAGCCATCTGCCGTCGTGTGTGCGAGGACGGTCGTCCGCATGATAAAAATAGCGATGCCCGTAAGCAAAAGTTTGAACCAATCGTTTTTCATTGCCATGAAAATATTTTTTTAACTATGAGTTATGAGTTATGAGTTATGAGTTATGAGTGTTAAACGATGACTGAAATACTGAGGGGTGTCGTACCGTTCATAATTTATAACTCATAATTCATAACTTCTTAAAGACGTTGCAAAAGTCAAAAGTTTCGCGCAATTATGCAGCATTTTAATTTTTTATTAACTTATAAAACGTCTTTTTTGTTTTAAAATCAAGGCAAACGCCTTTTTTAACCATTTAAAAATCACCACCGAAGCCACAAAAGTAAAAAAATACTGAGGGGGTCTAAAATTAAAAAACAATCACATTATTTTTTAATCAAACTTTTAATTACTTCAATATCAATGTCTTTACCTGTTAATTTATCTTCAATCGTGTATTGCGTTGTGTGGTTAGGCATAACACCGTGGCCTTTGTCTTCAATGTTCAACTGATGCGTCATTTGATAAATATTGAACTGAATTTTTACGTCCGAGTTAGGCAACGTAATGTGTCCACCCGCCATTGCCCGTGAGCCATATTCGCTGCCGCCTGTTTCTTCGCCGACGACGGTGGCTTGCTTTTTATGCTGTAAATAACTCGCTACATTCTGTACATCCCATAGGATTCCTTCAATCTTCCTAAGATTCTGCTCAAATCTATTGAAATCGAAGCACAGTCTTAGGAAGATTGAAGGAATCTTCCTAAGACATATCCGAAAACC
>JAYSRS010000730.1:0-2540 GCA_043720935.1 Saprospiraceae bacterium | reverse complement strand
CTTCCTCAAAACGGTAAACTTTCGGAAAGTAGGCCCCCTCAGTATTTTAGTCATTTTGGGTGTATTTGCGACCGCAATCATCTTGTTGGGCAGCTATTCGTCCATGCCAATAAGCATAAAAAACTCTGATATTATTCCCCAAATTCAAGTGTTGTGCAACAAGTTTTTAACGGGTGAATATCCTTACAAACCCTTCGATGACTTTGGCTATCCGATGACACCGACGTACTTACCCGCTCATTGGATGCCCTATTTACCCGCCCAAATCCTAAAATTTGACCCGCGTTTTATCACATTGGCTATATTTATTGTCGCTTTCCTCTTCTTTTCCGTCCATATTTTTAGACAATCATTCAACACGCTGACCAATTTTTTGCTTTTGAGCCTTCCTGTTTTGTTCATATCGGCAGTTCATGACCACGATATGCCTATTTGGTCCATTTCGGTTGAGTTGATGATAGTCAGTTATTATTTACTTTTGGGCTTGAGCCTAACCATAAATTCTAAAATTCTGCAATCCGTTACCCTCATTTTATGCTTGATGTCGCGTTTTTCACTCGTTTTTTGGTTGCCGTTGTACGTTTTCATGCTTTGGACAAAAGAAGGTTGGAAACCCACTTTGAGGCTCTGTTTGGGGGTTTTAGCGGGATGTAGCCTTCTTTATGCCCCTTTTTTATGGAAAAATCCCCATATTTTCTTCGATGCTTTAGCCTATTACGATACTGCTTCTATCGCTGAATGGTCGCGTAATGGTTCAAATGGACATTTGCAGAATGGGCTAGGTTTCGCCTCTTTTTACCACGCAAAAGGTGGTGAACTAAGCGCGCAAATTGCCGATTTGAAAAAAACGATGCTCATCCTTACCCCCTCAGTATCTGTCGTTTTAGGGCTTATTTGGTACAAATTCAAGGACAAATTGGACTTTTCGCTTTTCGCTATCTGTGCTTTAAAAATCTCATTGGCCGTTTTTTATATTTTTGTTCAGATACCTTATGCCTACCTGTATGTGACGCCCGTTATCCTCTCGTTGATAGTTTTGTACAGAAGTGCATACCTCATCAAAAACGGGCAATTGAACGATACTTTTTTAAGGCCGCTCCTAGCAAATCCCGTGTCTCTGATGCTGGTGATTGCTGTGTGTTATTTTCTTTTTACTGAAACATTATCTGGCACTTATGGGCTACAAGAGATAAAAAATAGCTATACTAACTCCATAAATTACGTTATTTCGGGCGTTTTACTCGCATTTTTACCACTATTCAGAATAAAAATACACACGCCTACTTTACCCAAACCCTTTTCAACGGCCTTAAAATGGACGCCTATTTTTATAGGTATTTTCATCGTTTTATGCTGCATTCCTTTGGCCAACAACTACCTATTGGAAGTGCCAATCAATTATAAAAATGCTGATATGATACCCATTTTGAAAATACAGGCGCAACGTTTTTTGAAGGGAGAAGATGTGTATGCCCTCATTCCTGAAATATGGGGCGGCATGAAACCGATTTATCTCAGCTTTTTATGGCTACCCTTCACCATTTCGGAATATTTTGGCTTCGATGCGCGGTGGATTGTATTGGGCGGGATTGCCGTGGGCTTATTTTTTCTCTTCAAAATATTCCAACAGAGCAAAATTTTACTCCCCTCAGTAATGTCGCTTGTTGGGCTGTTTTATATCCTAAATTTCTTCGTTTTGTACGATAAACCGACCATTATTTATGCCGAAGAAGGCGTTATCGTTGGCTACTATTTGTTTTTGGGCTATGCCATCAGCCGCAAAAATGCTTGGTTGATAGGTTTAGCCATCGGTTTTTGCGTATTAAGCCGCTATTTATTGGTGTTTTGGTTGCCCGTTTTTTGGCTCTATTGGTTCTTTTGTCATTCGCGCAGAGAAGCGTGGATAATTTTGAGCGTCAGTTTGGGCTTATTTTTAGGCACTTTTTTAATGCCTTACGGTTTCGAGAATCTAAAACTTTTGACAGGACAACACGAAGCGTACATCGCTATGGCTAAGAGAAATTGGTTAGGCGACCCCGAGTTTACGCTCAAAAACCTCGGTTTTGCGAAGTTTTTTACCGTCGATATCATCGAAACGCTGCACAAATACTTGATTTCAACGGCCATCGGCGCGCCTCTTTTTATGGGTATTTTGTTCCTAATTGTCCGTTCAAAAAAGTGGTTTCAACCCCAAATGTTTGCGCTTTGTAGTTTGAAATTGACGATGGTTTGTTTTTACAATTTGCTCGAAATGCCTTATATGTACTTGTTTTATACCAACACTTTTTTCAGTTATTGCTTGGTGTATCATTATTTTACGCTTGTTGAAAAACCCGTTGAGCCAGCGTGATGTACACAATTTCACTATTTATAAAAACGCAACTCAGAAAGATGTCAACAAACGGTTCAGATTCAGTACGCGCATTGATTAGCTGTTTTTGATAAGTAACGCGCAATAAATAAAAGCGTATTTCACGGGCTGTTTCTCGCTACGCTCGAAAGCCGCCCTCTAAGAGATTTTTATGGAGCGAACGTATTTT
>JAYSRS010000729.1:0-21777 GCA_043720935.1 Saprospiraceae bacterium | reverse complement strand
CGATAATTCCGTTTCTTTTTAAAGAAAACGCTTATAGAAAAAATCATGTGTAAATCAGTTGTATCCCTCCAATCAGTGGCCCATTGCGTAACATCAGTGATAAGTGATAAGTGATAAGTGCCCGATGATGCTGTTAGCGTTGTCGGGCTTTTTTTTTTAGCCCCCTCAGTATTTCGCGCTATTTTCGCCATTCTATACAGAGTAGTACGTTTTATATATTTTCAGAACCTACTACTATACATGGGCCACTGATTAAACTGATTAGACTGATTTACACTGATTTTTTTCTAGGAAATCATAAGAAAAATCAGTGTAAATCAGTGTAAATCAGTCGTATCAGTCAAATCAGTGGCCCATGTATAGTAGTATGTTTTCAGAATTTAAAAGTTGCGTAACTTATTGATTCGCAACTCTCCAAGAGTTTTAAACTCTAGAAATATATAAAACGCACTACTGAGGGGTCTTAAAACACCGCTTTTTTTAAAAATTCATCAAATTTTCCCCAATTGTTTGGCAGTCGTCAATTAAATACTCATTTTTGGGACTTTACTAATTGCAACCTTTTTCATTGTATAAAAATTAAAAGAATCTCATCTATGACGGATCGTCCTTGGTTCAAACATTATCCTGCGGGAATGCCTGCCAATATTGACCCCGACCAATACCCAAGTTTGCTAGGAATATTGGACGAAACCTTTAAAAAATATCAAAATCGCCCCGCTTTTGTGGGTTTTGACAAAGAATTGAGCTTCGCCGAAGTGGATAAAATGAGCCGCAATTTCGCCGCTTATTTGCACTCTCGCGGCCTCGAACCAGGCGATAAAATCGCGCTGATGATGCCCAATATTCTGCAATATCCGATTGCCTTGTTCGGTGCAATGCGCGCAGGGTTGATTATTGTCAATACAAATCCTTTGTACACGACGCGTGAAATGAAGCATCAATTTACCGATTCGGGCGCGAAGGCGATTGTGATTATCGAAAATTTTGCCTATAATTTAGAACAAGTGATTGCCGAAACGGGCATCAAAACCGTCATTGTCACTTCAATGGGCGAAATGTTAGGCACTTTAAAGGGCTTTATCGTCAATACGGTCGTTCGGCACGTCAAAAAAATGGTGCCTAAATACAATTTGGCCAATACCGTCTCTTTCAAACACGCGATTACTGAGGGGGCCAAATTTAGCATCAAACCGTCCGATTTCAAAGGCGATGATATTGCCGCTTTGCAATATACGGGCGGCACAACGGGCGTTTCGAAAGGAGCGATGTTGACGCACCGAAACCTTGTGGCCAACATGTTGCAAATGCGTTCGGGTATGACGGTAGCCTTGAAAGACGACGGCAACGAAGTCGCGTTTTGCCCACTGCCTCTGTACCACATTTTTGCGTTTACAGTCAATTGCATGGGCTTATTCAGCCTCGGCGCAAAAAATATTTTAGTCCCCAATCCACGCGACCAAAAAGCGGTGATTAAGGACTTGAAAACGTACAAACCAACCGTTTTTATTGGTATTAATACGCTTTTCAACAGTTTATTGAACAATCCAGAATTTGTTGCACTCGATCATTCAGCCTTGAAAGTGACGTGTGGCGGCGGCATGGCGGTTCAAAAAGCAGTTGGTGAAAAGTGGCAAGCCGTTACGGGTTGTTACCTCGCGGAAGGCTACGGTATGACGGAAACATCGCCTTGTGCGAGCGTGAATCCTGTGGATGGAACGGGTCAACTTGGCACAATCGGGATGCCGTTGCCGTCAACTGATATGCGGATTGTAAACGACGACGGTGTGCCATTAGCAATCGGCGAAACAGGTGAAATTCAAATCAAAGGCCCGCAAGTAATGTTGGGCTACTACAACCGCCCCGAAGCAACGGCGGAATCTATCAAAGACGGTTGGATGAGTACGGGCGACATTGGCATCATGGCACTCGATGGCTATTTCAAAATCGTTGACCGCAAAAAAGACATGATTTTGGTGTCGGGTTTCAACGTCTATCCCAATGAAATTGAGGATATTATGGTGATGCACCCGAAGGTTTTGGAAGCCGCCGCGATTGCTGTCAAAGACGCTAAATCGGGCGAAGTGCCAAAGGCTTTTGTCGTCAAAAAAGACCAATCACTCACCGAAGAAGAGTTGTTCGCGCATTGCCGCGAGCATCTGACGGGCTATAAAATCCCTAAATACATCGTCTTTACAGATGATTTGCCGAAAACAAACGTCGGTAAAATTTTACGGAGAGAGTTGCGGGATAAGTAATTTTGTCAAAATACTGAGGGGTCTAAAAATTGTCAAGCCCCATAAAAAAAACGACTGCGCGGTAAGATGCGCGGTCGTTTTTTTTATGATTTTTAATAATATTACTGTACAAATTCAAAATGGCCCACAAATTGGACAGATACGACAGATTTTACACTGATTTTTTAGGCATACACGATAAAAATCAGTGCAAATCAGCCTAACCCCTTCAATCAGTTCAATCAGTGGCCCATGTATTAGACTTATTTCGCCATTAGGCTCGAAATATGTTTTAACGCAAAATACTCCCGCATTTTTGGGACATAGCGTTCCAACATATAAAATTTGACTGACACGTCTTTGTTTTTCAAACCTTGTGGATTCGCCACAAACGGGGCATCGCCTTCAAAATGATTGGCCCAAATCAGTTTATGTTCGCGCCCGTCTTTTTCGACCAACAAAACGGTGACATAATCGCCCTCAATCACCTCTTTTACCTTGCCTTCGACTTCCACGGTGGAAATAGCTGGTGGTGGCGGCGGCGGCGGCGGCGTATTTTTTCTGCCATTGTCGCCCTCTTCTTGCATCGCCGTTCCGACGGATAACATGATTTTTGGGCATTTATAGGCCATTTTCATCCCAATTTTTTCACCCAAAACGCGGGCTTTTTCAGGGACTGAAAAGTCAAAGTTTTTCCTATCTTTTTCGGGTAAAACTTCGAGTGCGCTCAACATACACATCCCTAATTCCATTGACATTTCGTTTTTATTCAACGATTTTAAGTCTTTTTTAGTGGCACAATCACAAGCTGCTTCGGCAACTAATTCGTACTGTTTGTCCGTTTGCGCCGTTAAAAACAAGGGTAACGCGGCTAAAAGTAGAAGAAACACGATTTTTTTGACCATTTTTTACGTTTTTAATAAGTGGATAAAAATTTTTCTGCCAACAAAATTACGGCGTTTAAAGTGTTCGTCCGTTTATTTCAAGAAATATTTATTTCAAATCTTTGAGCTTAAAGACCTTCACCGACCCGCGCGTTAGAATTACAGACTCTATAAAAGGCTGCATTTTGGGGTCTTCGTCCACTTTTCGACTGTCGGAGTACATATAACGGACGCCGTACCGTTTGATAATGTCTTCCGTCCATTCGATGCGTAAATTGTTTTCCGTGAAAATATGGCCTTGTCTATCAATTTGATACGAAAAAGAGTGATTTGAAGCGTCAGTCGCATTGACAATCAGGCACACAGCATTTTTCGGTGAGGCTTTTCTCAATTCGTCTTTATTTTTAATAATGTCGGAATTCAAACCCGATTCTTCAAGATTCCAATAATGGTCAACGGCTTGACTGGCTAAAATGGGCATGACCGCCAATAAAATTACCGTCGCCCCGCGTGTAAGCGCGTGCGTGTGCCACAATTGCTTGATGCCATAGCCAACGACGACGCATAACGGCGGCAAAAAAGGCAGCATATAATAGTTATGCACCAAGCCAATCATGTTGTATTCAAAGAGGTAATAAATGATGACCGACAAACCCGTAGCGGCTAAAATCGCCCAATTTCTACGCGTAAATGATTTATTTATGAATGTAAAAACCATACTCACGAAGAAAAATGGAACAGCCGCGTAATTCAACAGAAGTTTTGGCAAAAACGCGTAGGCGTGAAATCGAAAAATATCGAGCGTTATACTGAGGGGTACTTGGTTGCTGAAAATACCCGTCAAAACGCCGTTGTCACCCCAAGTTGGAATCACCCATTTGTACCAAAAAAAAGCAGGAAGTAACAATAAAATGTAGGAAAAGGTGATAAAAATGGTTTCTTTAAAGGCTTTTAACCCGTTTTTGAACCATTGCTGCAACACGTAAATGACGACCATCGAACCAAAAATAATGTACGGCAATTTGGCCAAAGTAGCCACTGCCAAAAAGGTTACGGACAGTAAAACGGCCCAATTTTTCGCCGTTTTTATATAGTAAAAAAAGAACGCCATTGCCCAAATCGCGCTGCACAAAGCCAACACATCGGGCAGAGGATTCATTGTGTAGAAGTAGAAAAGGGGTGAAAAATTGAACGCCCACGCGCCTAACAAGGCCACAATTCGGTCTTCCCAAAGCCATTTTAGTAGGAAATAAACGCCTAAAACACCCCATAAACCGATTAAAAACATCGAAATGCGCATAACGACAAAGGACTCGCCGAAAATTTTGTGGGCTACCGCAACACTCCATTGCATGATGGGAAATTCAAAGCGCATGATGTTGTTGCCATCGCCGTTGAGGTTATTGGTGCGCGGGTTCATGATGTTAAAATCATGGCGATAAAAATTCTGAATCGTTATGGCCGTCTGCGATTGCCGCCACAAATGACTGCCCATTAAATCGGTCGAAAAAATGCGTTTATGCAAGCCAATGCTAACGATAGGAATCAATAAAAAGAAAAGAAGCGCGTGCTTTGACATCGCATTTTTCAGGTTCATATTTTATGTTTTTAAGCCTTTTTCAAATCCTTTACGGTCATGCCCGTATGTAGGCGGTGTGGATTTTTGGCCACATCGTCAATCAAAAATTCGTACATACTTTCTCGGACTTCTTTGTTCGGATAATCCAAAACCATGTCACCCGTCATCGGGGTCGCTGCTTTTGACCGTTGTACCAAACGCGCCTATTGTCGAGCAGGGCTTGTATGCAAATTGGTAAGTTTTTCATTTGGCAAAGATAAACAAAATAATAATTATTGTGGAGATACGCCGTTGACCGAAAATACTGAGGGGGCTCTTTTCCTACAAAAAAAGGCGCGACAGTCAAAGACCGCCGCACCATGTAGTTTTGGTTGTAAGTAACTGTAAGATTTCGTTCTTATATTCTGATTTTAAAATGGCCCACTGATTGGGGGGATTAGGCTGATTTACACTGATTTTTTTGTCATTCGGAAGGAAAGAAAAAATCAGTGTAAAATCTGTCGTATCAGTCTAATCAGTGTGCCATTTTGAAATTATCGCACTAACTGAATATACCCCGTAAACTGTTGATTTTTGGGATTATTTAATTTAATGAAATAAAAATATGTCCCATCGGGAACAAATTTTTGATTCCAACTGCCGTCCCATCCATCTTCGTTTCGGTAGCCTTTACGAGTGAATACTTGATTGCCCCAACGGTTGAAAATTAAGACTTCGTTGTCGGGATAATTTTCGATGCCGCGAATCACCAATACGTCATTTATTCTATCGTTGTTCGGTGAAAAACCACGGAAAACTTGTAAAGTATCGCCACAACTTACGTCAATTTTCACCCAAGCCGTGTCGCATCCAACGGTGTTACAAATGCGATAAAGGAACGAATCGCGTCCGCAAAACTCTTTGTCGGGCTTGTACATCGCCATACTGTCGGGCATGATAATTATCGTTCCACGACTTGGCGGCGACACCATTTCAGCCGACCGCGCCCCGCGTAAAATGTCATTTCCAAGAATTACGAAGTCAACTTGACGGTTAATCGTCGTTTTTACGTTGTCATCGACCGCCGTAGGCCGTAAAAGCGATGTTGTGTCGCACACAACACGTATGAAAACTATCGCCGTATCGCAGCCACGCGTATTGCAAACTTCATATATCAATGTATCATTTCCGCAGTACAGCGCGTCGGGCATGTAGGCAATTTGTCGGTTTGTATCGAAGATTGCCAAACCGTTAAGTGGCCTTCTTGTGATGCGGAAAGTGTCCGCGCCGCGTAACGTATCGTTCAAAGTAACTTGAATCGTGACCAACCGACCTTTCGGCGTTCGGACGGTATCGAACACTGCAACGGGCTGTAAAAAGTTTGTTATGACCGTATCACACGCCACTTTTATGAAAACTATCGCCGTATCGCAGCCATTTCGGTTACAAATCCGATAAATCAGACTGTCCGTAAAGCCACAAGAATCGGGCGTATATGTTAAAAAATTATTCCTATCGAGTGACGCCATGCCGAGCAATGGTGAGCGGATAATTTTAATGCTGTCGAGCGTCCCATTGAGCGTGTCATTCGCTAAAATCGCTATGCGTATCGGCGTGTTTTTCGGCGTCGTCGCCACGTCAAAAACCGCAACAGGCGGTTGCGTAGCCGTCAGCGAATCACAAATAACATTGATGGAAACGAGGGCCGTATCGCAGCCATTTCTGTTACAAATCCTGTAAATTAAGGTGTCCGCAAAACCGCACGTATCAGTGGCGTAAGTCAGCACATTATCCGCTCCGATTGACGCTGTACCGCGCCGTGGTACATTGATAATTCTGATAGAATCGAGCGTTCCGTTTAGCGTATCATTCGTTAAAACAGAGATGCGTATCGGCGTTCGTTTACGGGCGTTTACGTAGTCAGGAACGGCTACGGGCAAGCGGCGTAAAGTATTAGAATCGCATACCACATTTATCGAAACGAGTGCCGTATCGCAGCCGTTTATGGTGCAAATTTCGTAAGTCAGCGTGTCGCGGCTATCGCAAAAACCAGGTTGCGGCGTGTAAATTATCTGATTATTTCTATCAACGCGCGCCGTTCCAAATCGCGGAGAGGCTGTTATACTGAGGGGCCTCGACAAGACGCCTCTAAGCGTATCATTTTGCAAAACGCTGACGACAACGGCTTGATTGACGCCCGTCCGAGCAGTGTCATTCACGGCAATCGGCACTAGCGAATTTATCGCCGAATCACAATTTACATGAATAAAAATCAAGGCTTCGGCGCACCTAAACGACGTGTCGCAAATCATGTAAGCAATCGTATCGCGTCCGCAGAAATTAAAATTCGGCGTGTATAATAACGTGTCCAAACCTCTAAATGCAATCGTTCCGTTACGCGGTGGACTTGCAATCATCAGCGACAAAAGCCGCGTTCTAACCGTATCATTAAGCGTCGGGCGGAAGGTCAAACTCGTATTTTTACGCGTCGTCACGTTGTCGTTGACGGCCACAATCGGCGCGCCAGAACCACCGCTAGGTATTGAATCACAAGCAATTGCGACAATCAAGCGGCCTGTATCACAGCCATTGATATTACAAATTTGATAATCCAACGTGTCGTTTGCGTTGCAATAACCCATCGTCGGCGTGTAAACAATTTGATTATTGACCACATTTACCGAGCCATGGTTTTGAAAGCGGACAATACTGAGGGGAGCTGTCAAAATGCCATTTAGTGTGTCATTTGCCAAAACCGAAAATGTCGCTAATGTATTTAAACGTGTCGTCACGCGGTCGTCAACTGCTACGGGCCGACCGCTGTTATTGACTTTTACATTAAGTATAAACGCAATGTCATAGCAGTTTAAACCGTTCACATCGCATACACGCGCACAAAAAGTATCGCGTCCAGCAAAATTTACTGAGGGGGTCACGCGGATGCAATTGCTTGCCGTGAGTGTGATTGTGGTACGCGCCAAACCCGTTCCGCAATGTTGAATATTAGAAATAATGTTGCCTGTCGGCAAACTGAAACACGTATCTAACACCTGATTTGTACTCAAAACCAAGTGAAACGTGTCAGTTGGCAATGGATTTAGGCACAAAACATTGCTAATGACCGTTACGCGTTGCGTAGCACGGCCAACGTTACCGCAGTCGTCACTCGCCAACCATGTTCTTGTGATGATTTTCCCGCAAGTGTTCGCCACTTCGCTGTCCAAAACCGTTGCCGCTACGGGGTTTGTCGAGCAATTATCCGTACCAACCACGTTTGCCGATGATGCCGTCGGAATGCGTTCGCCACGCGTTGTGTTGACGGTAATATCGGCAGGAACATTCGTTAAAACGGGTGCTTTTGAGTCTTTAACTTTTACGAAAACGGATTTTTGTCCAACGTTGCCACAAGCGTCTGTTGCCCTAAATATGCAATCTAAAAGCGTGATATAACCCGTTCTTGCACAATCATTTACGGAGCGCGCGAGGTCAATAAATTGAACTAAAACGGGTGCGCCCGAATTGTCTTGCGCCGTTGCCCACGAAGCATTCATTGTCGGCAAATTATCACATTCAACGGTGATTGTGTCGCCGTTTGCGTAAGGCAGTAAAAACGGATTTACAAAGGTAACAATCGGCGCACTATTGTCAATAATGCCCACATCAATGCCTTGCACGTCGGTTAAGCCGTCGATACGGAGGGGGTCGGTTGCGCCGTTTGGATTGGCATCGCTGCCGTTGATGGCGGTGTTTTTAATCGTGAAATTGAGGCCCATTGAGCCACTTGGAAAGGCAAATTTGACGACAAATTGCCCTGCAGCGAGGCCGATAAAGCTGTAATTGCCCGTGCTGTTTGTCGTTGTCGAGACGTTTACGGAATCACCCGCCGTCGTCCTGCCCGTGAGCGTAACGGCGATATTTGCGAACGTAGATTCGTTGTTATCTCGAAGGCCGTTGGCGTTGCAATCGTAAAAAGCAAGGCCATTAACGGCGGTCATCGTGACTTGTTGCCACCTTTTCATAGCCCACGTGCTGCTCGCAAGGAGTACGACCGAAGCCGTCAGGAGGAAGATTTTGACAGGTGTATCGGATTTTCTCATAGCCGAATAAAGTTTAAATTACGTTGGAAAATACACATCAAAACGGCAAAAAGCAAGCGGAGGAATTTCAGATTTTAAACGTCATTATAAAGCATAAAGCCATCGAATTTTAGATTTTAAACGGCAAATTTTAAGATGCGTAAATTGCAAAAAAAGGTTGCAATAAATTGGCTGTCAGCAATTTAAAAATACAAAAAATGATGTTTATTTTGAAATTCTTGACGGACAAAGGGGCGTATAAAGCCGTCGTTCATGGGTGTTCAGAGCCGTTCTTGAAGATTTTGATAGCTAAAAGTGAATGTGAGTTAAACGATAAAAAAGGGCGAGTACTGTTTTCTCATAAATGATACTCATATTAGCAAAAACAAAAACGTTGCCAAGTCTGAAAACGCTTAAAATACTGAGGGGGCGCTTTTCATTTTTTGTTTATCACTTTCATCTGAAAGACCTATATTTGCCCTCAAAATAGAGAAAAATGATAAGAATACCGTATGGCAAGAGCGATTATCGGACAATGGTGGAGGAAAATTACTTCTATCAAGACCGTACTTCGTACATAAAAACGTTGGAAGATTGGGACTCAACCTACCTCATGTATCTCCGCCCACGTCGGTTTGGGAAAAGCCTTTTGCTGTCGGTGCTGCGTTATTACTATGGCTTGCAATACCAAAACGAGTTTGAAAAACTGTTTGGACATACGTTTATCGGTAAGCAGCCGACGCGCCTTGCGCATACGTATATGCTCTTGAATTTCGATTTTAGCGGCATCAATACGTCAACCGAACAGGGCGTTTTTGAGGGCTTTTTGAGTAGTGTTAAAAAAGGCGTTGACGCTTTTTTAACACATTATGATATGTTTTTCACGAAAGAACAAAGAGAGGCCATTTTACAACAAAAAGACCCTAACGAAGTGCTTAAAGCGTTATTTCGTTGTCATGTACACAATAAGCTGACCCCTAAAATCTACGTTTTGATAGACGAATACGACCATTTTGCGAATGAATTGATTTCTTTTAATTTCAATTATTTTATGGAAATCGTTACCCGAAACGGTTATGTTAGAAAATTTTATGAAGCCATTAAAATAGAAACAGGCTCGGGTATTGTTGAGCGTATTTTTATGACGGGCGTCTCGCCAATTACAGTTGATAGCTTGACGAGTGGCTTCAATATCGCTAAAAATATTAGCCTAACGCCCACTTTTCACCAAATGACGGGTTTTGATGAAACAGAAGTTGAAGGTATTTTAGCGGGTGTCGAGATGCCGATTGAAGAAATACCGACAACGCTCAACGATATGCGGTTGTGGTACGACGGCTATTTATTCAATTCAAATGTAAAAAAGCATTTATATAATCCGAATATGGTTTTATATTTTGCCGACGCTTACAAAACCACGCAGCGCTATCCCGATAATATGCTCGACCCGAATGTGGCTTCGGATTACAGTAAAATTCAAAAATTGTTCTCGATTCAAGGCAATCAAGACAAATATATAGAGGTCTTAAAAGAATTGTTAGAAAGCGGTGAAGTGACGGCAACTTTGACCAATCAATATAGTTTTGACCGTGGTTTTAATCAAAATGACCTTGTAAGTCTTTTGTTTTATATGGGTTTTTTAACGATTTCAAAGGAGCGTTTGGGGGCTTATACTTTTTCATTTCCCAATTATGTGATAAAGAAACTCTATGCTGATTTTTTCTTCAATTCTGTTTTAGAACGCGCGCATTTGCCGATAGACAACAGACCCGTCAATGAGGCGATTAGAGAAATGGCTATAACGGGCAATCCGAAAGCCTTTTTTGAGCAAGTTCAACTGATTGTCAACTATTTCTCAACGCGGGATTCGGCACATTTTACAGAAAATACGCTTAAAGCAATTATTATCAGCTTGTTACACCAACAAAATTTCTATTATATCCACTCCGAATATGAAACAGGTTGGACATATATGGATGTGTTTTTGGAAGCCATACGTGGACAAAAACCTGAATATGAAGTGGCGATGGAATTAAAATATGTCAAAAAAGCGGGCAAAAAAGCAACAGATACTATTCTCAAAGCGGCAGCAGTTCAGCTACAAGGCTATCTCGATACACCAAAATTTAATACGCGAACGAATATCAAGTCTTTTGTTGTGGGGGTTGCGGGGGATAAATTGACGTGGCGACCGTTGTAAATGCTTGAAATGCTAAAAATACTGAGGGGCCTATTCTTTTTTCAAAAAACCTATCTTTGCCGACTTTTTTTTATTTTTTTCACTCGAAGTTCACGGAGAACACAGAGTTTTAGTTTCCTTTTCAATGATAAATGACAAAAAAGAAACTAAAAACCTCTGTGTCCTCTGCGAACTCTGAGTGAAACACTCATGATAAGCAACAGAAAATGAGATTAAAAACACTCGAAATAAAGGGTTTCAAAAGTTTTGCAAACGAAACCGTGATTCATTTCAATGAAGATGTGATTGGCATTGTGGGGCCAAACGGCTCGGGAAAATCTAACGTCGTGGACGCGATTCGATGGGTTTTGGGCGAACAAAAAAGCGCGGAATTGCGGCTCGATAAGATGAATTCCGTCATTTTTAACGGAACAAAAAAACGAAAACCAGGCCAGTTGGCGCAAGTCAGTTTGACTTTTGAGAACACAAAGAACCTATTACCAACGGAATACGCATCTGTAAAAATCACACGTATCTTGTACGCGTCGGGCGAGTCGGAATATCGGCTCAACGGCGTCACCTGTCGGCTCAAAGACATCACGTCGTTGTTCATGGACACGGGTATTGGCTCAAATTCGTATGCGATTATTGCCCTCGGCATGGTGGACGAGATTTTGAACGACAAACAAAACAGCCGTCGGGGCATGTTGGAACAAGCGGCGGGCGTGTCTAAATACAAGGTGCGAAAAAACGAAACGATGAACAAACTCAATGCGACCGAAGAGGATTTGAACCGCATCGAAGATTTGCTTTTTGAAATTACGAACAACCTCAAAATGCTTGAAAAACAGGCAAAACGGACTCAAAAATATTTCGATTTAAAAACCGAATACCGGGAATTGGCCTTGGATTTGGCCGTTTTGAAGCTCTCTTTCTTCAAAAATGACTACAAAACGACGGAAAAACAAATCGAAATCGAAACCGACCGCTATCGTCAACTCGACACCGAAAGCATCAAATTAGAGGCTCAAATTGAGCGCGATAAAAAGGGAAATCTTGAAAACGAACAGTTGTTGAGTGAACGGCAACGCGACTTAAATTCGGTTGTCGGACGCCTACGGGGGGTCGAAAATGATAAAAAAATGGCGCAACAACGGCAGCTTTTTAGTCAACAGAATAGTGCAAAACAGGCTGAACAAATTGCGACTGCTCGCTCAAAAACCACGCAATTAGCTGAAGAAATTGATTATTATCGAACGGAAATTAATGGTGAAAAACGATTAGAATCGAAGTTAGAAGGGCAATTAGAAGAAGCTAAAGAACGTCTCGACGCTGTAAAATCTGACCACGGCACGCTCAAAGCTGACCTTGATGTGTTTTTGAAACATCAGCAAACGGCAGAACGGGCGATTACGGAGGCCGAAAAACAAAAAGCTATTTCAAGCAATCAAATCGAAAATTTACGCAATGATATTGTCAGAACCGACAATGACACCAAAGGACGCCGCGATGAAGTCGGAATACTGAGGGGTCAATTATCGGATTTGGACACCAAAGAAAATACACAACTCATTGGTATTCAAGCAGTTGAAAAGGAAGAAGAAAAACGTTTGGCCGATTTAGACAAGGCAAACGGGACTTTGGAGGAGACAACAAAAAAATTAGCGGACATCAATCGGCAGCTCGATTCTAAGCGCAATGAATTCAAATTGACCAAAAGTATGGTCGAATCGCTTGAAGGATTTCCCGAAAGCATCCGTTTTTTGGCGAAAGAAAAAACGTGGACAGCCCCACTTTTGAGCGATTTGATTTACGTGCAAGAAGCGTATCGGACGGCAATTGAGAATTATTTAGAGCCGTTTTTGAATTATTATGTTGTGCCAACGCTTGAAGAGGCTTACACCGCGATTAAATTGTTAACAAATGCCCAAAAAGGGAAAGCCAATTTTTTCGTTTTGGATGCTTTTCAAAATACGGATTACCAAACAAAGGGTTTGGTTCAAGCCCGCCCTGCCGTTGAGTTGATTCAAGTAGATGAGCCACATCGCCGATTATTCGACTATTTGCTTTATAATGTGCTGATTACAGATAATGAAAATTTTTCCGATGTCAAATTTGGGATGTCGAATTTCGGCAGCGGTAAACCCTCCGAAATCCGAAATCCCACATCCGAAATCGAACACGTTTTTTTGAACAAAAGTGGTTCTTTAACGCGGCGGCGGTTCTCTTTGTCGGGCGGCTCGGTGGGTCTTTTTGAAGGAAAAAAGATTGGTCGAAAGAAAAATTTAGAGATTTTAGAGTTAGAAATCAAAAATACTGAGGGGTCTGTTTTGGAACTCAATAAGCAGTTGGCGAGCATAAAAAGCGACATTGCTTTCTTAAAAACGTTGGATAAAAAGGGTGAAACGCAACGAAAACAAGCCGAATTGAACCAAATGCGCCAACAAAAGGTGTTTGTTCAAACTAGAATTGATAATTTTTCAACATTTATTGACGAAGCCGACGCTAAGAAAAAACAAGCGGAAACGCGCATCGAAGAACTGTCAAAAGCGATTGGAATGTATGAAAATAATTTGTCAGAACAAAAGGCTGAACTTGACAAATTGAAGGGGCAAATGTCGAATGCTGATGGCTCTTATCGCTCGGTTTCGGATAGGGTGTCTCAAATGTCAATGGCCTACAATGAGAAAAATATTGAATGTATCAGACAGCAAAATAAGGTCTCGACTTTACAACGCGAATTAAGTTTTAGAGAAAAAAACCTGTCAGATACTGAGGGGTCGCTCGCAGCGGCAAATCGGACGCTTGTGCAGTCGCAAGACGAACTAAAATTGGTTGAAGATGAATTGTTAATTATTGAAAATCAATTGGTTACGCTTTACAAACAACGGCGAGAACGGGAATCGGGTTTGTCAGATTTTGAGCAAAATTTCTACAAAAAGAAGAACGAAATTGTCAAAATGGAAGACGAATTGCGGCGCATCAGTCGGCAACGCAACGACGTTCAAGTGGTCGTCAACAACTTAAAAGACAAGTTTTCGGACATAAAAATTCAGATTCAAGGCATCGGCGACCGCGTGAATGTCGAGTTCAACGTATCGGTCAACGACCTTATCAATCAGACGCCGAAAGAAGGGATTAATCGAGACGAATTAGATAAAAAAGTAACGAATCAGAAACGACAACTCGATACTTTTGGCGAAATAAATCCCCTCGCCGTCGAAGCCTACAACGAAATGAAAGAGCGACACGACACAATCGCCGTGCAACGCGACGACATTGTGGCCGCCAAAAATTCGTTGTTGGAAACCATGAAAGAGATTGAAGAAACGGCAACCGCGCAATTTATGGACGCCTTCAATACCGTTCGACTCCATTTTATCGAAGTTTTCAAGAGCCTTTTCTTTGAAGAAGACACGGCGGACATGATTTTGACGAACCCTGAAAACCCGTTAGAATCGGGCATCAACATCGTGGCGAAGCCAAAAGGCAAGCGTCCGCAAAGCATTGCACAGCTATCAGGCGGTGAAAAAACCTTAACGGCAACCGCGTTTTTGTTCGCCTTGTACCTCTACAAACCTGCGCCGTTCTGTATTTTCGACGAAGTTGACGCCCCGCTTGACGACGCAAACATTGAAAAATTCAATAAAATCATTAAGAAATTTGCCGAACATTCGCAGTTTATCGTCGTCACACACAACAAGGCGACGATGGCGGCGGTGGACGTTATATATGGTGTTCACATGCCCGAACAAGGCGTTTCGGAAGTGACGCCCGTGGATTTTAGAGAGTTGAATGGGATGACGGAGCTGTCGGCGACGACATAATGTTTTGGGGAGGCCCCTCAGTATTTTGCTGTTTTGGGGGCATTTCCAAGTAAAGAACGGTTTTTTCGGAGGCGTTAAAAGTTTGAAAACATTAGGCCGTTAGTTTTTGTATTTGCCCAATTTTCACACTAAAATTACCTTAAATTAAGAAAATATGAAGCGGAGGCTCTGTGAATTATCAGAAATAAGAAAAGGAATTAAACTAGATGCGTGTATTTTTACGTGATTAACACTGTCAAAAGCCAAAGCGGAAATTGCCGCACTACTGTTGTTTTCCGTTACTTATTCATCATTTATTATGCATCATTATTCAAATTGGAATAATCGAAAAACCCGATTTAGCCAATTGTTTTTTAGCAGCGTCCATATTTTGACAAAAACCCAAGATAAAACCACCGCCGCCCGCTCCGCACAATTTGAGTTTATAGACATCGCTCGCCAAACCTTCTAACCAAACATTTTTGAAGGGCATCGGTATCATTTCGGGCAAAAAACGGTGCTGAAACCAACTGATTTGATGGACAATTTCAAACAACATGGCCATCTGATTGCTCAAAAAAGCGGCAATTGCGTCGTTCACAAGTGGCACTAATTCGTTCGAAATCAAGCCCCTAAACTCGGGTGAATGGGCCGTTTTTTCTAAGAAAATCTTGACCAAAGGCTCGGTTTTGCGCGGCTGTTTGGTGTCTAGCAAAAATCGTGGCAAATCGTTTTCTGCCGTCTCTAAAGTCGTCATTGTTTTGTCGGAACGAATCAAAACGGGCTTTTTGAGATAACTCACAAGCGGGTCGAGGCCAGAGCTTTCGCCATGAAAATAACTTTCTATTAAACCTAAAACTATCTTTAATTCGCTGATTGTCAAATTTTTATCTAAACCAAATGCTTCGTACATAGCCGCCACGAGCGCGCCACTGCTACCCGCTCCGTACCCACGTGGGATGTTTGATTCAAAGAAAAGACCGCGTTCTAAAGCCGACAGCACCCCCTCAGTATCGAAGGCAATTTTACCGTTTTCAACCATTTTTTTTAGATAATTGGCAAACATCGGCAAATCATATTGCTTCATTTTATCATCCGAATATTGCCATCTTCCACCATATTTTAAAAGTGGCATCGCCAAGGCTTGCGAGCCGCGCAAGACCGTGTGTTCGCCAAAAAGCAACAGTTTGGAAGGATAAAAAATATCTGTCATTGGAGAATTTTAGATTTCAAATTTCAACGTGCAATAAATTGATTGTCAATGATTTGCAAAAAAAGATTTTACGCTTATATCCTGTTATGACGTGGTGTCAAAGACAAAGAATAGGCGTTGGTAAAATCGCTTCGGGGCAAAGAAAGGAAAATTAGGGGGTTTTTGGGTTGGAGATGGGTAACTTTTGAAAAGTTGCCCAATGTTGAACGCGTACAAATCGGTCAATTTTTCGCCAACCAGCGTTTGGCTGCCGCCAAAGTCTGTTCCCGACTCGCCGCATTGACGTTGACGAGGCGAAAATGCCCCCCTCAGTAAAAACGCGGTACCGCCACTCAAATTGGTCGGTTGTGGCAAAACCATTGTCGGATTCAAACCACCAAGCGGTGTGAATTTGGTCGCCGTTGCGTTCCAAAATGCCGTTAATCTTATTTAACTTTTCGTCCTTTCCAAGTGTAAGTTTTCTTAAAATTGGCCAACGAACCAACCACAATGATGTACAAGATGTGCATATACTGAGGGGTCAAAAAAGGGTGCATCAAATCTTCGCGGTTGAAAAAACGCGCCATTGTTCGGAGAAAAAAATAATCAGCAATGGATTTTAGAATAAATTGAAAAACAAAAAGTAAAAACAAATTTAATCCATAAAATGCTGTTAAACAAAGGCTTATCAAGATATTCCAACAAAAAGCGAAAACCATCACCAATTGTAAAACCGTGAATAGTTCCGTGTAACTCGACGATTTTGAGGCCCACCGAAGGCGTTGACTCATAAAATCGGCAAGTGTCGGTTTAGCCTTTGTCAAGACCGTTGCGGCGGGATTTTTCAAAAAACCAAGAGCGTTTGGATGAAAACGCGCAATTTTTTGCATCAGCAACATATCATCGCCACTCGCTACGTGGTCAATGCCTTTAAAACCGCCGACTTCGTAAAATAGGGATTTTTCGTAGGCCAAATTCGCGCCGTTACACATATTCGTAAATCGCCCTGCGACACCTGCGCCCGTGACACCCATCATGCCGATGTAGTCCAAAGATTGGAAGCGTTCAAATGCCGTTTTTTCATCATAAAAATTGACAGGTGCGGCGATAAATCGCTTCCCCGATTGCTCATAGAAAGCGGCTATCAACTTTAACCAATCGGGCGGCGAGAGGCAATCGCCATCGGTCGTAACAATCAAATTCCCCTTCGATTCACCTACCGCCGCTTCAATTGCGCGTTTCTTAAACGGCTGATTATCAGCGAGTTTGACAAAATTTTTCAATTCAATTAGCCGTACGTTCGCGCTCGGATGTGTGGTCACGAGTTGCGGCGTCGCATCGTCAGAATGGTCATCAATAACAATAATTTCAAACAAATGTTTTGGATAAGTGCCGTTTAAAATCGCGTCAAGACACGGCAAAATATTGTCCACTTCGTTGCGCGCAGGAATCAAAACGGAGATAAAAGTCGTCGGAGAGACCCCCTCCCTATTTTTGAAAAAAGGGAGCATTTTCCAACATTTTGCGTACAGAATGATGCAAAAAACGTAGAAAAGTGTTAGACAAACGGTGGTAATTGAGTAATAAGTGAGTAGCAAAATTGGTGATTTGTTGTAATTAAGTGGTGCGACAAAAAAAATGCGTAAAATACTGAGGGGGCATTTTCGTTTTGGTTTTTGCTTACACCGAGTTCACAGAGAACACGGAGTTTAGTTTCCTTCTGAATGACAAAAAAAAACTAAACTCTGTGTTCTCAGCGAACTCTGTGTGAGCAACGATACGCTATGGCAAACCTTTACCAATTGACAATAGGTTTGCGAACAAGCGATACGCGCCAGAAACGCCCATCGGCAGTTCTCTGAAAAACGAATAGCCCGTGTAAACATACCAGCCTTTGCCGTGCTTTGCAACGACTAAACCACCGTCTTCGGCCTTTTCGTTGGTGTCGTTGCAACTCAAAATGGCTTCATAATTTTTATCCCATTCCGACAGGAAATAAAGGCCGCGTTCTTGTACCCAACCATCAAAATCCTTAGCAGTTATTTTGTTAGGCACGTTCAAAACGCTGTGGTCGGGCTTCAGAAAACGGACTTTTGCCTCTTCTTCGGTCGTTCGGCCACGGCCTAATTTGAACGGATAAGGGCCAAATTGCGGCAACACAAGGTCGCGTCCTGCGGTGTTGTATTGCACTACCATTGTCCCGCCGTTGTTGACGTAATCCAAGAGTTTTTGATTGTAAAATTTCAATTTTTCTTTCACATTGTACGCCCGAATCCCAACGACAATCGCGTCAAAACGGCGCAAACCATCGGCATTTTGTAGGTCATGGTCGCCAATTTTCGTAATTTTGTAGCCAATTTGTTCCAAACATTCGGGCATTTCGTCACCCGCACCCATGACGTAGCCAATATTGAGGCCGCGTTTTTCGATGTTTAATTTCACAATTTTAGCTTCCGCAGGGCGCAAAACGGTTTGCGTTGGAATGTGGTCGTATTCAATTAATTTTACAGATTTTGTTTCAATCGCATAAAAATCAGCGTCGGGCGCATCACCAACCGATTTCAAATAGGCTTTGGCGATGATTTTACCTTCACTTTCACCTTTCGGCGGCGTCAATTTGAAGGTCAAAACGGTTTCTTCACCCTTCAATTTGAGGTTAAAATCAGCGGCTTCGGGTTCGAGTGTCCAACCTTTTGGCACTTCTGGTTTGAGGCGGCCTTTCATTTTTTCAGCACCTGATTTAACGATAAAATTCAAGTTTTTACCGTCTTCGTCGCCAAACATATATACTTTTTCTTCCAAATTAACAAACACGGCGGGTGTCACTTCAAGCGGGCGGTAAATTTCGCCTTTCGCGGGGTTCGCAAAGCTGTAAACTATCGGTGTTTTGACGCTAAACGTTTGGCCTTCAATCGTTAAATCAACCACGGCCTCGTAGGTGCGCGGCGTTTCAGGAAGGCCCCTCAGTAATTGTGGCTTGACGGCGTACATTCCCAAAGCGGCTGTTTTGTCGAGCCAATAGGGATTCGTCGTAACGGCATCTAAGGACGTTAAAAAACTGAATTTCAAATTTTTACGTATATTATTTTTCAATTCAATATCCGTAACGGTATCTTTCAACGACCGAAAACGTAAATTGTCGCGGTCGTTCATTTCCATAAAATTCAAGCGCGATAACTTTACATTGACGCCCGTTCTGTTCACAACTTCGACGTTTATTTCCATTTTTCCGTTGGGCGTTACCGAAAAATCCTTTGCCGTCACTTCTAAAAAAATACCCGAACACCACAAAATAACTTGTTCAATATCAGCGCGTTTTTTGGCTTTCCACACGCCGTTTGGCAGTTTTTGAATCAAACTACGCGCCATCAACAAGTCTTTTACGCTTGCCGAAGGCTTATCAAATTTAAAATTTTGTTCCACCGAAGCCAATATTTTACCAATCGCTTCGCCACCTTCAAGCCGTGTCCACGTTGTGTTCATGCCCTCAAACGGGTCGCCCGACGCTTTGACATTGCCTTGCGGCCCTTTCAGCAACTGCATATATTCCATGTTTTCGCCCCGCGCACTCATCATCCCCATCCCTTGACATTTGTGCATTGAGCGACTTTCGGCAGCAATTTCATCGTTCGACTTGCCTTGTGTTGGCAAATAAACGCCCGCATCGAACTTGAAAATTTGAGCATCTTTCATCGCTGCTTCAAATTTCTCTTGGCTGCCGTACCACCACCACGATTGATTTTGGAACAAACGCTTTGGTTGCCAGGCACTTACGTATGTCAATTGTTCGGGATATACTGAGGGGTTGCCCACGATGTCAAACGCTTCATAACTCAAAATCGCCGAACCCGTGTGGTGTCCGTGCGTATCGAAAGCCGTGTCAATCGAAAACCGATTGATGACAATATCGGGCTGCAATTTTCGCATGGCCCAAACAACGTCCGATAGAACGGCGTCTTTTCCCCAAATTTGGAACGATTCGGCAGGTGATTTTGAAAAACCAAAGTCATTCGCCCGTGTGAATAGCTGTTTGCCACCGTCAACGGCCCGTGCGGCGAGGAGTTCTTGCGTCCGCAAAGCACCGAGTTCTTCGCGGAGTTCCGAACCAATCAGATTTTGGCCACCGTCGCCCCGCGTCAACGACAAATACGTAATGTCCATGTGTCGGGCGTTGGCAAAATAGGAAATCATGCGCGTATTTTCGTCGTCGGGATGCGCCGCTACGTAGAGTACAGCCCCTAAAACATTGAGTTTTTTGACCGCTTCAAAAATTTCTGCCGAATTTGGTTTCTTCGGCGCAACTTGAGCCTTTGATACTGAGGGGGTCAAATTTAAGCTAAAATGCACGAATAAAAGAGCCGTAAAGCGGAGAATGTTATGTCTAAAATTCATTTAAAAAAATGTTTAAAAAATTGACTATCAATTACTTGTGATGGTTTTAGATGGAAAAAAATTTAAAAAACTTTCCAATCTTGCAGACAGCGCGTGCGCTAATGCCGCCGTAATTTTAGAATTTTCTGATGAATTAGCCAACATTTTTTTATGAAGTTCCGACAAAATGCTATTTGACAACGACATTAAAACGGGTAATTAAGTTTATTTATTTAACGCACTCAAATGGGTGGAAATCGTCAAATGATTGCGGCCTCCCGCCAAATGTTGCGCCGCATACCCGTAATCAATCCTAAATTTAGCGACTTTGACACCGACGCCAAACGAAAAACCTGCTGTCGAACGGATGTTTTGAAGCGTCATTTCCTTACGTGTTTGGTGATTATAGCCCGCCCGCAAACGGAAATTTTCCTTTTTGCCCAACGCAATTTCACCACCAAAACGAAGGTGTCGAAACAAATTATCTATGCCTTTTGAAAAACTACTAGGTTCGCTCGCTTGCTCACCGAGTAGCGTTGTTTCGTTATCAAGCGGATTGGTGTAGCGCAAATTCCAACGCAACAAATCAACCGCCGCCACTGAAAAACGGAACGGCGCACGGGTCAGTTTTTTAGAAAAACCGATTTGCAAATCGTAAGGCAATGTCTCGCGTGAGCCGTCTGACACATAGTTTTTGAGCTGAACGCCTACATTTTTGAGCAAAATCGCCGCGCCAAACTGTTTTTCGGGGTTCGTGTACGCGCCCGAGAGGTCGGCGGCAAGGCCATAAGAACTGTACGTTTCGAGCTGCGAACCAATAAATTTAAGGTTTACACCGACTGAAAAACGGGCGTTCAATTCCTTTCCCGCCCCTACGTGAAGGGCATATTCGCTGGCTTTGAAATCGCCTTGAACGTTGCCAAATTCATCCGTTTGCTTGAACGTGCCATAATTATTGTAAAAAAGGCCCGTCGAAAAAGTCGTTTTCCATTTATTAACGTGAAAACCACCCGCCACAAAACTATTGCTGCTGCCACCCAATCGAGATTCATAATTGAGTGTTAAAGCCTTGTGCATCAACGGATTAAGCAAAGCAGGATTTGAATAACCGAGCGCAAGGTCGTCGTCTTTCAGCGCAATTTGGCTTTGTGCCAATGCCGAAATCCGCGCCGACGGACTGTTTTTGACGAATGAAAAAGTAGAAAGCCCCCCGATTTGAGCCGTTGCGGTGTTCAAAAAGAGCAAAATACTGAGGGGGGTAAAAAAAGCGATGCGCCACGTGTTGTGCAGGGCATTTGCTGTTTTGTTAAATAAGGGCGTGTAAGAAATGTGCATTGAGAGCCGTTTTAAAATTGTCAAAATGAATTAGAAACGCGAAATAAATAAAAGCGTATTTTCATACACACTGTTTTTCGCTGCGCGAAAAAGGCGTGCGTGGAGAAAATCTATCGGAGGCAGCTTGTTTTTTGAAAGA
>JAYSRS010000728.1:0-7166 GCA_043720935.1 Saprospiraceae bacterium | reverse complement strand
AAAAAAATCAAAGATTTTTTTCAAAAAAACGACTTCGCCCCTAAAAATCCTATTCGCACGCCTTTCGAGCGTAGCGAGAAACAGTGCGTAAAGCATCGTAAAAGTTATTTTTAGGCATAAAAAAGCCTAAATTTTATTTGTTAGAAAATTCCAAATGATTTATGTTGTTTCACTAATTTAACACTATTTTCCTTGACGAACGCCGATAACAAAGCACTTTACCGCCAATTCTGCGAAAATAACGATGGTCTTCATATTTTCATGCAGCCTTGGTTTTTAGACATTGCGCGTGCGGACGCGTGGGATGTTTGCTTGGCGTTTAACGAATCGGGTAGTATTGTAGGCATTTTAACTTATTCTTTTAAAGAAAATACGTTCATAAAAGCAATAACAATGGCCTATATGTGTGGCTATTCGGGTTTATGGATGGACTACGATGCTAATTGGAAAGCGTATCAGCGTTTGTCGTTCGAAAAAAATACGTTGAAAAAACTGATAGGTCAGTTACCGCAAGTCTCATATTTTTTTCAGTGTTATCCGATTGAGTTTCAAAACTGGCTGCCGTTTCAATGGCAAGGCTATCAGCAAAGCCCAAATATGGCTTACGTTTTAGACGGGCTTAAAGATAGTGAGGCGATTTGGGCGAATTTTAAGCCCTCGGTTCGGAATAAAATACGGAAGGCTGAACGCCTAATTAGAATAGAAATATCAACGGATTTTGATGTATTTTATAGCGTTTATAAGCAAATTTATGCGCGTTTAGAGCAAAAAAACCGAAGCAATGAAGCGATTTTAAGACGTTTTCATAAAGAAATTCAAGAAAAAAAGTGCGGAAAACTATTTGTAGCGTCCGATTTAGAGGGCAACACCCATGCTGTTTTGTATGTCGTATGGGATAAAAAATCAGCTTATTATTGGGCTGCTGGTACGCATACCGAACATAGAAAAAGCGGTGCGATGAGCCTTTTGATGTGGGAAATGTTCAAAGACATAGCCCAATATGTGGATAATTTCCAAGCATTAGGAAGCCAAGATGAGCATTTAGAGTCTTTCATGAGTGGTTTAGGGATGGAACAAAAAATTTATTATAAAAATTTTAAATACAATAACATTTTGGCAGAAGTTGCTCACTTAATTTATAAATATATCAAGAAAAGTTAAAAGGCCCATTCGGGAATTGCTCGTTCATTAAAATTCAGAAAAATCCTTGAAAACGCTCTTTTTTCTACCTTTTTTAATCGCCTTCTCGCTTGATTGCGCCGCACAAATGCCGATTCTATATCGTTTAGAGGCGCGGCAAGATTCCCTATTTTTCAAAAAAAATGACGATATTTTCCCCAAAGATGCGCCCGATTCGGCGGCGGTTGCCCAAATACTGAGGGGCCTTATTTTGAATCTTCACCGCCGTACTTTTCTTGAATCTGCCGTTGATTCTACCTTTTTTTTTGATAAAAAGACGCTAAAAGATACCATAAAACAAGCCTTCATTCACCTACATCTCGGCAAACAATACAAATGGGGCAAGCTGCGAAATGGCAATGTTAATCCCGCTTTTTTGACGCAAATTGGCTTCCGCGAGCGCATTTTGGACGGTAAACCGTTGTTGGCAAAAGAAATTTTCGACATCGAAGACCGCCTTTTGAACTATGCTGAAAACAACGGCTATCCCTTCGCACGGGTGTGGCTCGACAGCGTGACGGCGAGAAGCGGCGAGGTGTCGGCGGCTTTAATGATGAAAACGGGGGCGGTTTTTATCTTAGATTCGGTGCGTACTGAGGGGACGGCTAAAATTGGTTTGCGGTTTCTAGAAAATTATTTAGACTTCCGAAAAGGGGCGGTTTTTAGTCGCGCAAAAGTCTTGAAAATCTCGCAACGCTTGGCCGAATTGCCTTATTTGACCGAAAAAAAACGCCCGTCAGTGAGTTTTACCGAAATCAAAACGGCGCGTTTGACCTTGTTTTTGAATGAAAAAAAAGCTTCATTGTGGGATTTTTTAGTTGGCGTTCAGCCCACAACGACGGCGGACGGTGGGCAACAATTCCTCATAACGTTCAACGGAAAAGCCGATTTTCAGAACCTTTTGGGGCGTGGCGAACGCCTGTACATGAACTTTGAAAACGTCCGTCCTGAATCCCCGCGACTGAATCTGAAAGTGACGTATCCCTTCATTTTGAACTTGCCTTTTGGCTTAGACGGGGCGTTTGATTACTACAAACGCGACTCAACGTACAACGAGATTCGGCTGAATCTAGGCGGTCAATATATGCTTGGTGGCTCGGACTACGTGAAGATTTTTTGGCAAAATTATCAATCTAACAATGGTGTTATCAACGCTTTACAAATTACAAATAATAAGAAACTACCCGCTACTTTGGATGTTGTGACCAATATGTTTGGCCTCGAGTGGCAACGCCAAACTTTGGATTATCGCTTCAATCCGCGCCGTGGTTTTCTTGGCCTACTGAGGGGGTCGGCGGGGATTCGGCAGGTGCGGCGAAACAGTAATATTTTGAGTTTGAAAGATGCTAAAAACCCGCAATTTGATTTTGCAAGACTTTACGATACCGTTGCGCTACGCAGTTTTCAATATCGAATTGACTTAAAAACGGATTTTTTTCTGCCAATTTTGCAACGCGGCGCGCTCAAATTCGGCTTGTCGAGTGGTATTTTACTCTCTGCTGCGCCGATTTCTTTGAACGAACAGTACCGAATTGGCGGCAATCGTTTGCTCCGTGGTTTCGATGAAGAAAGCCTGTTTGCGACGCGTTATGCGGTTGGAACGCTTGAATATCGCGTTATTATTGGCCAAAATTCTTATTTATATGCCTTCGGCGATGCGGGATATATTCAAAATTTTACGCAATCCGTTCGTATTTCTGATACGCCGATTGGTTTTGGTGCGGGTATTACGTTTGAAACGAAAGTGGGTTTATTCGGTGTCACGCTTGCAGTCGGTAAACAGGGCGCAAATCCACTCGATTTTCGTAATGTGAAAACGCATTTCGGCTACGTGAGTTTGTTTTAGCCCCTCAATTTATCACGAATCGCTTGCCTGGCAAGGCGCGGACGACGCCTTTAAACTCTAAACTTAACAAGACAGACGCCAAGCGACTTTGTGGCAAAAGGGTATCATAACTCAACACATCTATCACTGCGCCTTGTTCATATTTTTTTAAATGACTCACTATAATCTGTTCAATTTCATTGAGTTCTACGAATAATTGAACTTGCGGCGCGGGTTTTGGCGCGTCCATATCCGACCAACTCAAACGTTTCGCAAGGTCTTCGGCGGACTCTAGCAACTGCGCTTTTTGGCGACGAATCAAGTCATTGCAACCCCTCGATTTTTTATCATCTGTTCTTCCCGGGACGGCGAAAAGTTCACGGTCAAAGTCCGCCGCTAGGTTTGCGGTAATCATCGAGCCGCCTTTTGTGGCCGTTTCGACCACAATCAGCGCGTCGCACATACCCGCGATGATGCGGTTGCGCATCGGAAAGTGCATCGCATCGGGGCTTTGGTCACTCGGATATTCGGTTAACAAGCCGCCATTTTCGCACATTTCAAGAGCTGTTGCGCGGTGTTCCTGTGGGTAAATGCGTTGCAAACCATTGCCCATAATGCCGACCGTCGGTATTTTTTTCTGAACGCAACGACGGTGCGCGGTAATGTCAATACCGTAGGCTAATCCACTGATTATCAAAGGTTTGTATTTTTCTAAACCGTCAATAATTTCTTCGCAAAGCCTTACACCATAGCCTGATGCTTGACGCATACCGACGATGCCCACGACCCGCGCTGTGTTCAAATCGGTGTTGCCGCTGTAGTACAATTGCATCGGGTAGTCGTGCAGCGTTCGCAAGCGACGTGGGTAATCAGCGTCCGTATGGAAAAGAACTTGTATGTTATTATCTTCAATAAACATCAGTTCATTTTCAGCCCATTTCAAAACTTCGGATGACAAAATTGACGCGGCAATGACTTCGCCGATGCCACCGATGCCGACAAGGTCGCTCCGACGTGCCTTAAAAATGCCCTCGGCAGAGCCAAAATGGGCAATGAGATTTTTGGAAGTGACGGCCCCGACTTTCGGAATTTTAGTCAAAGCGGTGCGGTACAGTAGCTCGCTCAAATCGTATGTCTGTTTGGTTTGTTTTTTGAATAAATTGATTTTTTTAATAATTAAGTTTGCTGTAATATGCTTAATTTAACCGCTATTATACGTGTTTGTGTAACAAAACAATCAATTTAATACGTCTAATTTCATTTGGCAAAAACATTTTTTTTATATTTATTTTATTTTTTTTTCAATCGTTTTCTAACAAAAAACAACAGTTTATGAATTATTTATGGGTATAAATACTTGATTGTGCTATTTTTAGGAAAAATAGACCCCCTCAGTATTTTCAATAAAAAAAGCCATTCTGACGCATCAGAACGGCTTTTTTTTACGGATTTTCAAATGTCAGATGTCAAATTTCAAAGACAACAATCTTGAAATCTGACATCTGAAATCTTGAAATTTTAAAGCGATTTTCGCAAACGCGCCACAGGAATATTCAACTGTTCGCGGTATTTAGCAACCGTTCTTCGGGCGATATTGTAGCCTTTGTCAGTGAGCATAGATTTTAATTTTTCGTCCGACAATGGTTTTTTTCGACTTTCCAAACCAATAATGTCCGTCAAAATCTTCTTCACTTCGAGCGTTGAGACTTCCTCTCCTTCTGAATTTTGGAGCGATTCGGAGAAAAAATCTTTTAAGCGTTTCGTGCCGTATTCGGTTTGAACATATTTAGAATTGGCGACGCGTGAAATAGTCGAAATGTCCAATCCCGTCACGTCGGCAATATCTTTCAGAATCATTGGACGAATCAATTTTTCATCGCCCGTCATGAAAAAGTCATGTTGATAGCTCAAAATGGCGTACATGGTGTTGAACATCGTTTGTTCGCGTTGGCGAATAGCGTCAATAAACCATTTTGCGGAATCAATTTTTTGCTTGATAAACATCACGGCGTCCTTTTGCAACTTATCGCTGCGGTTGGCCGACCGCGTATTTTTATACGATTTGAGCATCTCGCGGTAGTGTTCGCTGACGCGCAAATCGGGTACGTTGCGGCTGTCCACGACGAGTTCCAAGCGGCCATCGCGGTTTTCGACGACAAAATCGGGCACAATGTATTGCATATTGCGCTCGGCGGTGTTGACGTGGCCACTCGACGGCTTCGGGTTGAGTTTCAAAATCTCCGTCATCGCCTCTTTGAGTTGGTCTTCGGTGATATTCAACTGTTTTTGCATTTTCGTATAATGCTTTTTCGTGAACTCGTCGAATTGGTCATAAATCAAACGGGCAGCCAAACGGAGGATGCGCATCATATTATCGTCCAAATTTGGGGCTTCCAATTTCAGCTTAATTTGAATCAATAAGCATTCTTGCAAAGTTCTTGCGCCGATGCCAGGGGGGTCGAACCGCTGTATTTTCTCCAAAATGGCACCGATTTCATGCTCGTCGGTGATAATGTTTTGCGAAAACATCAAGTCATCGGCAATGGCAAAAAGTTCATGTCGCAAGTAGCCGTCATCGTCAATTGAGCCGATAATTTGCTTGGCAATCAAGATTTCACGCTCGCTTTTGAGGTTAATTAAGCCAAGTTGTTGCGCCAAATACTCGTGGAAACTGTTTTCAACGGCCACGGGAACGGTTTTATCCTCTTCGTCGGCATTGCGGCCTTCGCCTTTCGGGATGTATTCGCTCGGGTCGTCTTCGGCATATTTCGACAGATATTCGTCGAGTTCGTAGTCGTCGTCGCGCAAAGGTACTTCGTCAATTTCCTTGAAATCGGAATCGGCGTCGTCATTGGGTTCGTCTTCCCCCGTTTCGGCGGTAATTTCTCCTTCTGCCGAAAATTGTTCTTCAAAATCGTCACCCGCTTCTAAAACAGGATTGATTTCGAGTTCTTCTTGAATACGTTGTTCAATGGCCATTGTGGTCAATTGAAGCAACTTCATTAACTGGATTTGTTGAGGTGACAGCTTTTGCTGCTGCGATAAAATTTGTCGTTGTCCAAGCATGGGATTATATTTTATGCGTTCAGAAAAAAAATGTGGTTCGAAAAACTGCTTGGTGTCACTACTTTCATGTCGTTGGCTAAGTTTAGTAAAATAATCGGTTATTGAAAAATATAACTAAAATTTTAACAAGAATTTTAACAAAACGAAAACGCTATTTATTGAAAAAAAAATGAAATTGGCCGCAAGATTAAGGCAATTGGTGAGGAAAAACAAGAGATAAGGGTAAGTTTATTTTTCTTATTTTCCCAAAGCATGTTTATTAGATGGATTTAAGTAATTGATTATCAATTAATTGTAATCAAATTTAGAAAAAAAATCATTTCTCCAAAATCACACTGTCAAAAGTAGTGCCAATTACTTGAAATATAACGTAATTGGGAAAATTAAATTTCATAAAAGTTAAATATTTAACTTTTTAAAATAATTTTAATTTAAAATGTGAATCGTGTTGAACGGACGGAGAACGGATTAGGTTTCGTTTTGTATAGTTGTTTTTTCATACGCGTTTTTGTTTGCACTATTGAATTATCAACAGAATTTTGGGTTAAAAGACGCAATATACTGAGGGGGTATATATTTATTAAATTTTAGATACGTATGCTTAAAAGTGGCAGTTCTAGCTTACAAAACTTAGCAAAATTATCGGTTTTATGTCGTGGAGTAAATTTGTCACACATTCCCTTTAGAGTCGAGCGTTGATAAGTTATATTCGTAGGTCTGATTGCGGCGTAGCTGCAAAATCTCGGTAATACTTACTTCAGACTAACTTTTACCATGCAGTGTAACCGCTAAACGTGCTGTTTTGCGGTTACACCGCATGGTAAAAGTCGTTGTTAGGTTGAGTATTACCAAGATTTTGCAGCTACGCCGCAGCCAGAATATAACTTATCAACGCTCGACTTTAGAGGTATCATGTGTCAAAATGCTAACTAATTACATATAATTCCTTCGGGATTTGGGAAAATGGCTTTTAACTTCCTATAAACATATATTCCCTTTAGGGTCGAGCGTTGATTGGTAATACTTTTTTGCCGTAAAACATTCCAAAAGTTTATAACTTTTGGAATGTTGGTATAACTTATCAACGCTCGACTCT
>JAYSRS010000727.1:0-7200 GCA_043720935.1 Saprospiraceae bacterium | reverse complement strand
ATCTGAAGGATTTTTTAGGAGGCAGCTTGTTTTTTGAAAGAAAATCGTAGATTTTCTTTCAAAAAACAAGCTGCCTCCGATAGAATTTCTCCACGCACGCCTTTTTCGCGCAGCGAAAAACAGAGTGTATGAAAATACGCTTTTATTTATTTCGCATTCCTAATCCAAACTTGAAAACGTCGTCATTGCGAGGCACGAAGCAATGACGACGTTTTTTAGTTTGAATTCTGAGCATAAATCATTGATAACAAAGTAATTGTTTTTTGTAAGAAAACCCTACCCATGTATATAGTAGTATGCATCATTTCAAAAGCCATTCTTTATACCGATTGTACAAATGGCCCGCTTGCAAATAGGCGGATTGTGGCGACATAAAATGCGAAAATTCAAACGTTATGGCGTTTTCAATGCCTGCTTTTTCGGCGGCTTCTAGTTTCAGTCGGAGTTTTTCCCATTTTATCGGTAGGAACTTTATGGGCATATCGCGGTCAAAAGATTCTGAATTAGTCCAACACGTGATGCCGTGTTTGTCCGAAAGTTGTTTGTTTAACGCTAAAAAATCGGGCAATTCATCAAATTCAACGTGGCCATCTTGAAATGCCACAATGTCAACGCCCGATTTTATGCCGTCAAAAATCGCATCCCACTCGCGCTCATGTGCGCGCAAAGACACCCCCTCCCTATTTTTGCTTAAATTGGACTGATGCGCCATTACTGCCTTTTTGCCATCAATGTACGGTGACATCAAAACGGGTAAATTGCCCGAAACAGCCTTGGCGTGTTCGCCCATTTTGCGGTAGGCGTCTATTAAATTGTCTTGAAAACGGCTCAATTCGAGCGATAAATACCAACCTTTGAAGGCAGGATATTGGCCGTAACGCTGCCAAACCTCATCAATAACGTGCAAATTGAGTTCATAATCGCGCTCAACATTGCCAGAATCCCAAAAATGACCCGAATCATACGTCCCACAATAGAAATCAATGCCATGTTTTTCGGCAAGCCGCAAGAACATATCCATCAGGTTCACCGATGGCTCAAAACACCGATTGCGTTCCATCAGAAACTTAGAAGGGAACGTCAAAAAACGCCGATAACCGCACCGAATCAGTATAACTAATTCAATACCAACGGCTTTCATGTACGCAAAATCAGCATTCCATTCCGCTTCACCCCAATTTTGAGCGGGAATATCATGGCTGATTTCGTCGAGAAAAGTACCTTTTATTTTCATATTTAATTGCAACAATTTACCATGCAAACAGCCACAAATTAATACTAAGTTTTCAATAAGCCGTTCCAAGTTTAACAACTATTTTCTTACTCTTTTACGCTTTTGTTCCAAAATACTCATAATTCGCTGTCTTGTCGGCTTCATTCCTCAAAATACTGAGGGGGTGGTAAGAGTCTGTATCCTGTACGAAAAATGCCACTTTTACTCATTTTTAAAGTAAAAAGCGGCATTTTAAGTTGTTTTGTAGCGCGGTTTAACGTGGCTAATTTAACCCTTGCATGAGGGTTTCAATTTGTTTCAAGCTATTTTCAATGTTGGCCCTACGCTCCTTAGTGCCGCCGACGATGCATGTAATACGCGTCAATTCGGCCCGAATAAGGGTAATTGAATTTTTTACATCGGCACTTGTCTGCACCGTTTTGGCCTTGCCTTGCTCAATTTGTTTCTGCATTTGGTGAACCGCCGCGTCATTATTGCCGCCGCCGCCGCTTGGTGTTGAGAGTGGTAAAGCTGCCGCAGGGGCTGCACCGCCGCCGCCTTTTTGAGCCGCCGCAATCACGGCTTGCATTTGCGCGTTTTGGGTTATTTGGGCTTTGAGCTGCAAGTTCTCATTTTGAGCCGCCAAAAGTGCTTGCGCTTGTACGTTACCTGCATTTGCGTTGTCGGTATTGGTTTTAACACCGCCGAGCGTCAACGCATAGCTTTCATACATACTCAATATGTCTTTTATTGAGCGCAGTTCGGCGGAGTCTTTACCCGAAATTTGGGTGTAAAGCCGTTGCGAAGAGCCATTGAAAATAGCTTGCAGACGGTTAAAATCGGTCGGATTGCTGTGGGCGGCCCCGTCTAATTGCTGCAATTGCCCACCGAGGAGTGCCAATTCTGCAAGCAGGGCGTTTTTTTTGCGTAGCGGTGCAAAATCTTCGGTCGGCGCGTCGTTGTTCCTTTTGATGGATTGAAAAATCGCAAAACTCGACAACATTAACGTGATGATAAAAAGCCCAATAAATTGAGCAAAAGACAGCCGCCTCTCTGCGGCATTCGTAACGGACATACTCATGACTTGTACAGTTTAAATGATGAATAACAAAGGAAAAACGATAATTGGGATAATGCAACAATTTGCTTCATAATCTTAAATTTTGCAATACGCTCAAATCGGGAGCTAAAATACAAGTATTGGACATTTTTTTATATAAAAAAATTTGGAAAAGTTTAAAAAATATAAAATCAGCTCCGAAACTTCGTGAGCGTATTAAGTATTTAAGGGGCTGTACAAATAATAAAATACCCGATTTTTAACGTATTTTCCTAGTAAAATGGGTATCTTATTTCTTGTCAGCCGCCTAACTACTTATATTTTGATATGGCAAATCATTTTTTCTTTTTAAAAAGTTTACTTTTAAGCGTTTTATGTATAAAGATTGCATGGACTATGTGTTAAAAAGGAACGTTAAGTAAATAAAAGCGTATTTTACTGGCTCTTTCTCGCTGCGCTCGAAAATCGCCATCTGAAGGATTTTTAGGAGGCAGCTTATTTTTTGAAAGAAAATCTACGATTTTCTTTCAAAAAACAAGCTGCCTCCGATAGATTTTCTCCACGCACACCTTTTTCGCGCAGCGAAAAACAGTGTGTATGAAAATACGCTTTTATTTATTTCGCATTCCTTATCTCTGACGGCCACTTGGATTTGGTCGTCAGAAAAACCGCCCGTCTTGAAGGCATCGTAAACGCCTTGTAAAGTGGCCTCCATGCCCTGCATTTCGGTTTTAGAACAGACGACAAAAAAACGACTTTTTGAAGGTGGATTATTGGCCGCCAATTGAACGACGTTTGGATTGAACCAAATTGATGGAGACAAAACGCCCACTTTGCCGAAAATGTTGCCATACGCCAGCCCCGCGTCGTGGTACAAATGAAAATCCGAACGTTTTTTAAAAGCGTTCGGATTGTAAGGTAGGACATTTATTTCCTACATTTTTAATGCCGCAAAGGTAAGTCTTTTCTTGAAAAAGTGACCCCTCAGTATGTGTAACCAAAAATTGATTTCAGTACATCTAAAATACGAGTAAAAAATCTAAAAACATGAATAAAATCTTGCCTCTTTATATGTTTCAATGCTTCAAGGATTTCAAATCCTTGGAGCGTTATTTCACGATAAAAGGTAAATTTGTTATGTACTGGTTTCATTTAAGGTTCAAGGCAATTTTTAATTGAAAAAAACGTTTTTGCGTCAAATTTTTTAACGAATAAAGAAATGAAAAAACTTGTTTTTGTTTTTATTGCCTTGATTATCAACCATTTAGCGACAGCTCAAACCAAACGAGAGGCGGGGCGTTCTGCGGATTATGAGCGTTTGGTGGTGCTTGAAGATGCCATAGCTCGATTGGCCAAAATCGCTGTTCAAGATTCGCTGCCCGAAGACCGACAGGCAGCGAACGACCGTTTGTTGCCCCTTGTGCGGGAAGCACTGTCCTTGCCGAGTGCGTTTACTTATCCGTTTTCAAAAATTGAAAATTTATCCATCCAACAACCCAAAGATGGGGCGTTTCGGTTGTTTACGTGGCAGTTGTGTTTGGATGAAAATACGTATAAATACTATGGATTTTTGCAATTAAATCGTTCAAAACCATTGGTTTATGAATTGAATAATGCGTCGGCAGATATGTCTAAACCCGAAAAAGAATCGCTTGACATTGACCGTTGGTTTGGTTGCGTATATTACAATTTAAAAGAATTTAAAACCAAAGAGGGCATGAAATATCTGCTCTTTGGCTACAATGCGAACAACGCCGACGAGCATATTAAGCTCTGCGATGTCCTGGTACTGAGGGGGTCAGCGGCGCGATTTGGTGCGCCCGTTTTTGAAGTGGCTGACATTGCGGGACGTAAAAAAGAGCGGTTGCATCGCCTTGTTTTGACCTATGCGGCAGATGTGGTTGTGCGGCTGAATTTTGATGAAGAATTGGGTTTTATTATCCATGACCACTTGCAAGAAATGGCGTCGTCCAATCCAAATTTGCCCTTCGTATATGTTCCCGACGGCACGTATGAGTCGTTTGAACTGAAGAAAGATACGTGGGAACACGTGGATAAAGTGCCAACGGACGTTTTGAGCGATGGACAAGCCCCGCGTCCTAAACCGATTTTGGATAAAAAAAGACGCATGACCAAGGATGATGTTAAGAATTTTAAGTTTCCAACCAAGGAAGAGCAAGATGAGCAGTTTAAAATTAAAAACTGATGTTACGCAATGGCACACGGATTTTACAGATACGACTGATTTGCACTGATTTTTTCTGTAAGCGTTTTCATTAGAAACGCGCCGTGAGTGTACCATTTTAGCTGCGTCCGTAACGCGAGTGTTAAGATTTTTCTAAAAACGAAAAGTGAAATAAACCTTGTTGTTAGGCCATCGTCATAAGTGCGTTCCGAATATGAAACGGGGCATTAGATTAAATTTATTTTTTATCAAACAAAAATTCAGTTATTATGAAAAAAGTAGCCATGTTATTTGCCTTTATCTTGGCCTTCGCTGCCAACACATTTGCACAAGTTGACGCTGTAGCTGCACCGATTCAAGCAGAAAAAGCAACTAAGCAAGACCGTAAAGCAAAAATGAAGCAAGCGGCTGACGACCTTGGTTTGTCTGCTGAGCAAAAAACGAAAATGAAGGAAATTGGTCAGTCTTTGAAGGGTAAAATGAAGGCGATTAAGTCGGATGAATCTTTGACGAAAGACCAAAAACGGGCGCAAGTCGGTGAAGTTGCCAAACAACACCAAGCCGATGTAAAAGCCGTTTTATCTGCCGAACAATTTACAAAATGGGAAACTATGGCCAAAGAACGCCGCGCTAAAATGAAGGCGTTTCGCGGTAAAAAAGGCAGTAAAGCAGGGGATGACGACGGCAATTAAGAAATGATAAATGATAAACGGAATAATCGGTTATTTATCGCAAAACAAAAAATAGTTGTAAATTCATTGATAATCAATTAGTTACAACTTGACGCGGGTTTGAAACCCGCGTCAAGTTTGCGTTGCGATAAATAACCGATGATTCCGATGATAAATATACAAAAAGTTGATTATCAGTTAGTTGCATATTTTAATTATTTAACTCATTAATTTAGAATGCTTAAGTTTACAATGCTCCAAGGGTTTTCAAACCCTTGGAGCATTCTTGTTTATTCACCATTCATCATTCCGCTAATTGCCAAACGTCGGGCAGATTGCGCCCTAAACCATCGTAATCCAAGCCATAGCCGACGATAAATTTGTTTGGAATTGTAAAACCGAGGTACTTAATACTGAGGGGGTGTTGCAAGGCATCAGGTTTAAAAAAACACGCGGCAATGGCGATTGAAGCGGGTTCGCTTTTGACCAATTCTTTCAAAAAATTGTGCAACGTATTGCCTGTATCCACAATGTCTTCTACAATAATGATGTGCCGACCGCGCAAATTCATGTCAAGTCCAAGCACGGTTTGTACGTTGCCTGTGGTTGATGTGCCTCTGTAAGACGCGAGTTTGACGAAGGTAATTTCGCAATCCGTCTCGACCGACCGCACGAGGTCGGCGGCAAAAATAAACGCACCGTTCAAGACGCTTAGAAAAAGCGGTTGTTTGTCGCGGTAGTCGGCGGTTATTTTTCTACCCATGTCCGTTACGCTTTCGGCGATGCTTTGGGCAGAAATGAAGGGTGCGAAAAACTTGTCGTGAACTTTAACTAATTGATTGTCAATTGCTTGTAGCATTGTCCGATGTTTAATTTTTAGTGAAAATACTGAGGGGGGCGAAAATTTCAGATTTCAGATTAACGAAAACGTTCGGCGAACTTTAAAAGTTCCCCGAACGTTGTGCCGATTTTTCGGGCAAAAGTAAGTGATGGTAACCGAAAAGTGATTAAAAATCCGTGTTAATCCGTGTAATCCGTGGATAAGTCAAAATCAGAAAATCGAAAAATTAGTTATTGTAAAAAATGTACAAAGCCCTCCAAAAATTTTGTTTAACGCGTTTAACCATCTAATTTTGACCTTTCAAAAATGTGCAACCAACTTCTTTACTTCTTACATTATAATTTTCTTGACTAACTAATGGCTGAATTTTCTAAGGACTTTTTTCGCACGGCCCTCACCGTTGACAATGTTATTTTTGGCTTCGATGAAGCCGACCTCAAAGTTTTACTCATCAAACGCGGCACTGAACCTTACCGCGACCTTTGGGCTTTGCCAGGCGATTTTATGTACCCCGAAGAGGATTTGGACACCGCCGCCGAGCGTGTTTTACAGGAGTTAACGGGTTTGGAAAGGGTGTACTTGGAACAAGTGCGGACTTTTGGAGCTGTCAATCGGCATCCGCTAGGCCGTGTGGCAACGGTGGCGTATTTTTCACTTGTAAAAATTAACCGCTACGATGTAACGCCTTCTTCGTTTGCTCAAAAAGCACAATGGCACAGCGTGGCCCAAATTCAAGAACTCGCTTTTGACCACAACAGCATTTTGGAAGCCTGTTTTAATGCCTTGAAACAACGGGTGCGCGTTCGACCCGTCGGTTTTGAATTGTTGCCGCCAAAGTTTACGTTGACCGAATTGCAGCACTTGTACGAAGCGATTTTGCAACCCAATTCATCGGATGGGAAACTAGATAAACGCAATTTTCGCAAAAAAATATTGGCCATGGATTTCGTCGTTGACTTAAACGAATCGCAAGAAAATGTGGCCCATCGCCCCGCCCGTTTGTATGAGTTCGACCGTGCGAAATACGAGCAGTTTATTGCCGAAGGGTTTAATTTTGAATTGTAACTGATGTTACGCAGCGGCTAAAATGGCACACTGATTTGAGGGATACGACTGATTTAAAAGGATTTCTTTTTAAATTGTAGTTATTAAAAAGGTCACAACCCTTTGATTTTCAAAGTATTGTGACCCACCATCATTGCAAAAGATTATGTTTGCGTTTGTAAATAA
>JAYSRS010000726.1:0-7205 GCA_043720935.1 Saprospiraceae bacterium | reverse complement strand
GACTACGAAGACCAAAAATAAGGTTAGAAACAACCCGTTCGTGATTTGTTGCAGCATAACTCATAGTACCAATAATTTGATTGTCGTGAAATTCAATACGATATTGAGGCAACTCAATCAGTTGCCAAAATTCCGCTTCGGTCGCAGGAATTGAAATAAAATCGCTTTCCTTGAAGAGCATTTTTAAAGTCCGTGCCGTGATGGGCATTTCTGCTGTTGCTGTCATGTCTTATTTTTTTTACAAAAATAAGTATTTTGATTGATTCTGCAAGTTTTTAAGCATTTTCTCTACATTTTTATCAAAAAAAGCCATTTCGAGGTTGGTCGAAACGGCTTTTTTGAGGAGAATACTGAGGGGGTACTCAAACTTGAAAAATTACTTTTCTACTCCGTTTTCACCTCTTTTTTAGGCGTCTGTTGCCATTTAAAATTCCAAGTTACCGACGGAATAATCGGGAACAACGTCACCGCAAAAGCCGTGGCCTTCGCCGTGCCTTTTTCAAAGGATTGTTGGACATCATATTGAACAAAAAATGGATTCCAACGATTGTAAACGTTGTAAATAGAAAATGTCCAACTTGATTTAAAACCTTTCGCACCGGGCTTCGGCGTATAAGTTGCGCCAACGTCCATGCGGTTGTAATTTGGCAGACGGAGCGAATTGCGGTCGCCGTATTCAAGTCTCAACGTTCGGTCAATCGTATATAAATTTTTTAATGGTGTAAACGTATTGCCTGTGGCAAAATTAAAGTTGGCCGATGCCTCCCATTTCCTTGAAATTTGATAATTGGCCACAATCACGAGGTCGTGAATGCGGTCGTAAGTCGAAGGATACGGGCTGCCGTTGTTGATGTCTTTGAACTCCCGTAGCGTCCGCGACCATGTGTAACCAATCCAACCGTTGAGGCGACCTTTGGCTTTTTTGATGAAAAACTCCGCGCCATAAGCCCGTCCCTTGCCAAAAACAAAGGACTGCTCAACGTCCGTTGTGGCATTATTAACGTAACTTTCGGGGTAGTCAATCTGATTTTTCAAGTCTTTGTAATACACTTCGACCGACGTTTCCCACTGATTGTCCATGAAATTTCGGAAAAAACCCGCCGCGTACTGCACACCACGTTGCGGTTTGATGTATTCCGAACTTGGCACCCAAATATCGGACGGAAAAGACGACGTGGAATTGGACACCAAATGCAAATACTGAGTGGTCGCCGTAACGCCAAACTTGACCGAACTTTGGGCATCAAATTTATACGTTCCCGTTATGCGCGGCTCAAATCCAGTGTAGGTAGTAACGACTTTATTTGTCGGAAAATCTATATTTGTCAACGGCGAAGAGTAGGGCCCAAGTTGCTGAAAAGCGGACAAACGGGTGCCGATATTGAGCGTCAATTGGGGCGAGATTTTCCAATCATCGCCTACGTAAGCGGCAATCTCATTGGCAAATTTGGGCTTAATCAAATTAGAATTGGTGAAAACGGTGTCCGAATTCGACGCAGTTACAATGTTAGGTGTCAAACGATGATACGTATAGTTTACACCAAACTTGATGGCGTGTTTTACTGAGGGGTAGTAATCGAAATCCACTTTTCCGTTGAAATCGCGGACGCCAGAGAAAGCCTTGAAATTGAAAACGTCTTGGCCACCGCCTGCTTCAAAATTGTAATCGTTGTAAATCGCACTGACATTCATGAACAATTTTGGCGTAAAAACGTGGTTCCAACGAAGCGTTGCCGTGGCGTTTCCGTAGGGCAGTCGAAATTTAAAACCTCTATCGGCTGAATTGAACAAAAAGACATCACGACCAAAATAACCAGACAGATAAATGCGGTCGCGTTCCGAGAATTGGTAATTCGCCTTCATATTCATATCGTAAAAATAGTAGTTTGAACCCGCAAACTTGGTTTTACTAATTTCAGATTGCGCCAAATCTAATGCGTAAGTCCTTCTAGCTGAAACGATAAAAGATGATTTATTTTTTTGAATTGGTCCTTGAATGGTCAATCGACTCGAAATCAAACCGATACCGCCCTCTGCTCCAAACGACTGATTGTTGCCTTCTTTCATCTGAATATCAACGACTGACGACAAACGACCACCGTATTGTGCGGGCATTCCACCCTTGATGAGCGTCAGATTTTTAATCGCATCGGCGTTAAAAATCGAGAAAAACCCCAATAAATGGCCTGGGTTATAAACCACCGCTTCATCCAAAAGAATCAGATTTTGGTCAATGCCGCCACCACGGACGTAAAAACCCGAGCTGCCTTCGGTCGCTTTTACGCCAGGGAGCAACTGAATCGCCTTCAAAACATCGGCTTCACCGAACAAAAGGGGCAATTTTTTGACGTTTTCAATCGGCAGCGTGACCGTTCCCATCTCGGTTTTAGAAACGTTTTTGTCTTTAGGCTCGGCAGTCACGACGACGGTTTGCAATTCGACCCCCTCCGTCAATTCGACCATTTTTGAGATATTTTCACTCAAATTCACGGCAAATTCACGGTCAGCGTAGCCAACAAAGCTCATTTTAATAGTGTAAGTGCCTTTCGGAAGCGTCAAAGAGTAAAAACCATAGTTGTTGGTCGTTGTTCCTTGTTGCGAATTTATTTTGTTATACACATTTACACCCGTGAGCGTTTCGCCCGTCCGCCCGTCTTTGGCATAGCCCGACAATGTAAAATTTTGTGAAAAAAGCAGATTTAAGCTGAAAATGCTGCAAAGCGTGGTGAGCGATATTAATCGGTTCATGATACCAAATTTAATTTTGTTATAACCGCAAAGAAACACACGGGGCGGCAAATCGTTGTCGGTTTTATAGGTTTTAACTAAAAACTTTCTACTTTTGCCTGTAAATACTAGACAAAATAGTAAAAAATGAATCAAAACGAACAACCACAACGCCCAACGACTGGCGTGATTTGGATTTATGCTTGCGGACAACTCGGCTGGTCTTTAGTCAGTTATGGCGTGGGTTCTTTGCTGTCCTATTTTTATATGCCGCCCGAAGAAGCGGGAAAAGCGGCCATTTTTCCCAGTTTTATTCCATCAACGTTGATTTTTGGACTGACATTTCTAGGCATTATTGCCTTCGGAGGACGGCTTTTGGATGCCTTTATCGACCCTTTTATCGCCAATTTGTCCGATAAAAACACGTCGCGCTTTGGCAAACGGCGTTTCTTTATGGGCATTGCGGCAGTGCCTTTGGCGGCCTTGTCTTACTTCATTTTTGCGCCAAATACTGAGGGGGCCTCGATGGCGAATGCAGGGCAATTAGCGGTCGTCGTTTTTCTATATTATATTTGTTTTGCGGCTTATGTGATTCCCTATTCGGCCTTGATTGCGGAGTTGGGTCACGTGGCCGAAGACCGCATGAAAATTTCGACAATCCTGTCCGTTACGTGGGCTTTGGGCTTTTTGATTGGCAATGCCACACCCGCTTTACAAGGACTTTTTGAGTCGGGTGGTGCAGCGTCACTCGTGGCTTTTCAATGGACAATTGCCATTTTTGCGGCGATTTCGCTTGTTTTCCTACTAATTCCTGTATTTTTATTGGATGAAAAAAAATACGCCGCCCAAGGTGAGCCTCATGGCAATTTTTTAAAATCAGTATCCGCCGTTTTTCAAAATCAGCCATTTCGCATATTCGCTTTCTCTTATTTGTTGTACTGGTTGGCCTTAACATTCATCCAAGCGGGCATCATTTTTTACCTCACCGTTTTGTTTGGTTTACCGAAAGAAATGGCAACGCTATTCGGCGTCGTTAGCTTTTTCGCCAGCTTTTTATTCTATCCATTGATGGGTAAATTGGCGCGCGGTTTTTCCAAAAAAACGGTCATTTTGGTCGCTTTTGGCGTTTTTTGCTTGATTTTTATCTTCGTTTTGTTGCCCATTAACGGCACCGTGCAGTTTTGGTTTATCTCCATCGCAGCCGCTTTTCCGTTGGCGGCGTTTGGCATTTTGCCGAATACAATTGTTGCCGACATCGTGCATCGAAACGAGCGGGAAACGGGGAAAAATCAAGCGGGAATGTTCTACGCGGTCGCTGCTTTTATGATGAAAGTGGGTGTTTCGTTGGCCAATCTGATTTTTCCGTCGCTTTTGGTCTTCGGACGAAGCGTTGAGAAGCCGTTTGGTGTTCAATTGACGGTGGCGGCGGCTTTGATTTTTTGTACTTTGGGCTTCATTGTGTTTAGAAATTATGATGAAAAAGCAGTGTTAGAGCCTTAAAAAGCAGTTTATACTGAGGGGGTATATTTTCAGAAAAACGTTACGAAGGTTGCAACCCTGTCCATTATACCCACGAGTTTTTGACCTCATAAATCCGTAGGATTTACACGTTTATAGGAAAAAACGAACGAACAGCATCCCGAATCCGTTAGGATTCGCACGTTTGTTCAAAATGCGCCGAACTTTTAATGTGCGAATCCTAACGGATTCGGGGAACTTTCACAGTTGTTTTATCTATAAATGTGCGAATCCTAACGGATTCGGGCTTTAAAAAAAGGTGTGGGTAACGGACAGAGTTGCAACCTTCGTAAGGTTGTGGTCAATTTCTAATGAATCCCAAACGGTTGAAAGGCTGTTTGGGATTTTCATTAAGGCTTGATTTTTTAAAACCAATTTTCCATTGCGTCGTAACCGTTGTTTGATTATTCATCGTTCATCGTTCGTCATTCATCATTTATGAAATTATGAAAAAAACATATTTTGCCTCTGATTTTCATTTAGGTATCAACGCCCATCAAACGTCGCTTGAACGTGAGCGGCTGATTTGCCGTTGGCTCGATAGAGTAGCCGTGGATGCAGAAGCTATTTATCTGGTAGGCGATATATTTGATTATTGGTTTGAGTATAAATTAGTGATTCCCAAGGGTTTTAGCCGAATTTTAGGCAAATTGGCCGAACTCCGTGATGCCCATATTCCGATTTATTTTTTTACAGGCAACCACGATATGTGGATGTTTCGCTATTTGACCGATGAGATGGGCATTCCGATTTACCGCGACCCGATTGTCCGTGAGATAGGTGGCAAACGCTTTTTTATTGGCCACGGCGATGGCTTAGGGCCGGGCGATTATGGCTATAAATTCATCAAAAAAGTGTTTGCGAATCCCATGTGTCAATGGGCTTTTGCACGGCTGCATCCGAATTTTGGTTTGGGTGCGATGCACTTTTTTTCGGGCAAAAGTCGGGCGGCACAAGACCCCTCAGTGGAAATGCAGTTTTTAGGCGAAACCGACGAGTGGCTCTTGATTTTTGCCAACGAAACGCTTAAAACACAACCCGATATTGATTTTTTTGTCTTCGGTCACCGTCATTTGCCGATTGATTGGACGCTAAAAAATGGGCATAGCCGCTATATCAATTTGGGCGAATGGCTCAATTTTAACACGTATGGCGTTTTCGATGGAGAGAAATTTTCATTGCAAGTATTTGAAAATGAGGGTGTTAAGATTTATAAAAATTGATAATTAATTGAAACGCGGATAAGGATTCACAACTTTCCAAGGGTTACAAACCCTAGCAACGCCTAATTTTTTAGGCTCGCCAAAGCCTTTTGCTAGGTTTGGTAGTAAAAAAGCACCCGTTCCAAGAGCCATATTTTGAATAAAATCTCTACGTGTTGTCATATTTAAAAATGATGAGTTATGCGTAAAAAAGGTATTTTAAATTTTGTTAAAATTGGATTCGTTTCAACACCAAATTTCATAAAAATTATTGATAACAAGGTTGTTTTATGCCGTTTTTTAATTCCTTTGCGACTCACAAATGTCAAATTTTATGACTTATCTTCAAAACGTTTCCGCTCAAACGCGCTTCCTCATTGGCATTGTCTTATTGGTCATTGCGAATATGTGTTTCTCCACTAAAGCCGTGATTATCAAGCTAATGTACCAATTTCACGTGGATACATTCTCCGTTATTGCGCTTCGAATGCTGTTTTCTTTGCCCGTTTATGTGGTCGTAGCTATTGTGTTAACCAATCGAAAAGACAATGTACCATTGACAAAAAAGGAACTTTTGAGCGTCGGCGGGCTTGGGATTTTGAGTTACTACATCTCCAGTATGCTCGATTTTTTAGGCTTGCAATACATCTCGGCGGGTGTAGAACGCTTGATTTTATTTACTTATCCGACAATGGTTTTGGTGATTGCGGCGGTGCTGTTCAAAAAGAAAATTACGACCCCTCAGTATATTGCCATGCTGTTGACATACATCGGCGTTGCGATAGCTTTTGTGGCCGAAAAAGGGTTGGGCGACCAAAAAAACCTTGTTTTAGGTGCGAGTTTGATTTTTACATGCGCCTTTACTTACGCGTTTTTTGTCATTGGAACGGGCGAATTAGCGCAACGATTTGGGTCAATAAAATTTACGTGTTATGCTGTTTTGGCGGCAACTGTCCCCGCCTTGATTCAAAGTTATATATACGATGGCCTGAATATTTTTAATTTTTCACCCGAAGTTTACACCTTATCCATCTGGTTATCGCTTATCGCAACGGTCATTCCAACGTTTATGATTGTAGAAGGCATCCGATTAGTTGGCGCGGGCAATTCAGGCATTATTGGCTTCGTCGGCCCCGTTTGGACGATTTTTCTTGCTAATTGGCTCTTGAATGAACCCATTTCGGCCCTGCAATTGGTCGGAACGGCGATTGTTTTGGCGGGTGTTTTCTTGATTTCTTGGAAAGGAAAAAATTAAGAAAGCCATTAATTAGAGTTTTTATTACTTGATAATCAATGAGTTATGAACCTTGAATTATTTAATTTACAATTCATATAATTATTAAAATTTTTATGTTCGCTTTTTATGATTATATTTAGTAACGGAATTATCGGCTTTATGTCGCAAAATACTGAGGGAGTGTCAGATTTAGGAAATTTGCAAAATTTCCTAAATCTTTTGCCAATCTTTTGGCAATCTTTTGCCACAAAAATGCCTTTTTTTACTCAAAAATTAATTTGGGACATAAAACCGATAATTCCGTATTAAAATTTGGAAACACGCCTTTTTTTGAGACTTTTCTTTCTTTAAAAATCTTCGGAATTATCGGCTTTATGGTACACGTAAGTTATTGATACTCAGTTTTTTAGGTTCATACAGATTTAGGAAATTTTTAAAATTTCCTAAATCTTGGGTAAAAAACCAAAATAATGGGCTATAACTAATTGATTATCAATCATTTATTTGTACCATAAAGCCGA
>JAYSRS010000725.1:0-7206 GCA_043720935.1 Saprospiraceae bacterium | reverse complement strand
TTGCGAGCGAAGCGAGCAAAAAAAGCCAAAGCGGAAATTGCTGATTTTGCACGACATGGGCCACAGATTGGGCTGAGTAAGCTGATTTGCGCTGATTTTTTTAGTGTACGCCTAAAAAAATCAGCGCAAATCAGCCGTATCAGCCCAATCAGTGTTCCCATGATGCCAAAGCAGAAATTGCTGGGGCACTGTTCTCCATTAACCATCTAACCATTAAAATTAGAAATTCAGTTTTTCCATTCTAAATTCTAATTTTTTCTCTTTTTTGTAATACTCCGAAATCATTACGTAACCAGGTTTGCCAGGGTAAACGTATTGCCAAGTGGCTTTTTTATCAAATTTTACCTTGTCGGTCGTTAACTTGCCGTCACCGTAATTGATTGAGCCGAAATACCAACCCGAATCGCCTTTCTTTTTGTCGTAGTCCACATAGCCGACTGAAAATTTAGACTTGTCTTTGCTCATTTGGGTAAACGAATAATCGTAATCGCCCATATATTTCAAAAACATACCCGTCATGCGGCTGCCGCCCGTAAGAACACCATAGGTATAAGAACTTTTTGTTTTTTCAAAAGGCGTGACGTTTTTCAAATCGAAGGTATTATCAAATTCAAAAACGAACATATCTTTAACATCAATATTCATTGTCGCACTGCCCGTCAATAAGGTTAAAGCGACGGTTGCCCCCGTATTGACTTTGTATTGTTCGGCAATCGCAAATATTTTATTGTCCACCGTTCTCACAAATTTGTGAAAATAAACATAGCCGATGTCTTCAATTTTACCCTTTGCACTGACTTTCAAGAACTTAGACACGTCTTTTTCCCACGATTGGTATTTTCTATTCACAACTTTACCCGTCGGGTCAACCGTGAAACCAAACAAACCTTTGCTCGCCGCTTTGCCCGTTTTGGCGTCTTTGTCGAAGTAAAGGCCGAAAAGTTGAAAATTTCCATTAGGGTCAGTGATGGCATTCAAAGTAGAAATGGCGTGCGTTTTATCTTCCAACGGATATTCAAACAGTTTTTTACCCGTTGCGATGTCCAAACCTAAAATAAAATCTTCGATGTCCGAACTCGTAAATTTGTGGCGTTTGTTGACCAAACACATCAAAACCTTGCCATTTGAGCCTAAAACGTCGCCCCATTCAAAGTCTTTTGAATCTTCGGGCGTCTCCCATGTCCAACCTTTTGCCCCTTTGGCATCAGGAATGAACGTAATTTCATTGTAGGTGTGGCTCATTTGTCCACCTTCCCGTTTAACGACAAAATGAACGAAACCAAGCCCTTCGATGGGTGTCAAGGATTGTTCTTCGCCTTCGTCGTCGCCACCTGCGAAGGCCGCGTAAGGGTCATATTCCTTTTTGGCACTCAACGTCGTGCTGTTGATTTGCTGAGCGTTTTGGTCGTAGCTTTTGAAAACAAAAGTCTTCTCTTTTTCGTCATAAAATTTGATGAGCAATAACTCACCGTTGTACGACGCTTCCAAAGCTGAGAGGTTTTCTTGCGACGAAAACTTCTTGTTACTGAGGGGACTCAAATTTTGGTCGTAAATATTGAGTTGATAGTTACGGGTCTTTTTGTCCTTTTTGTCCAATTGGAAAAAAGAAAAATAACCCGTCACGGCGTTGTCCTTGATGATAGCACCCGTGCCGCGTGATTTGGCTTTGAGTACATCGTTCAACACCTGTTTTTGAGCCGTCAAGCCCAAACAAAAGAGGATAAAACCTAATGCTAATACGGTTTTTTTCATGCGTAATTAATTATTGAAATTGTTAAAAAAATACAGTTTTACATAGATTACATGCATTAATACGGATTTAAAAACATCATTAAGCGTTCATCATCCGTTAAAATCTGCGTAATCCTTGGAAAACCAAGTAGTTGCTATAAAAACAAGGAATTATCTGCTTTATGTCACCTTTTCAAGCCATTGCGTATTCCCGAAGTGAATGTATGTTTATAGGAAAATTTAAAGTTATCCTCCCAAATTCCGATAGAGTCGAGCGTTGATAAGTTACATTTGGAGGTCTAATTGCGGCGTAGCTGCAAATCTCGGTAACACTACCCGATAGCCCAATTTTTTATGCGGTGTAACCGCTAAACGTGCTGTTTTGCGGTTACACCGCATAGCAAAAGTCGTTGTTGCGTTGAGTATTACCGAGATTTTGCAGCTACGCCGCATTCAGAATATAACTTATCAACGCTCGACTCTAAAGGACTTGAACGTCTAAATCAAGTCTTTTACAGAGATATTCAAGTCCTTCGGACTTGGGAAGCCGCTTTTATTTATTTCTCGTTTCTTATCCCTTCCCCCTTATCCCTTTCTTCTTATTTTCCCTTCAAAACCACATCATTATCCCCTGCCCACTGCGTCAAATCCTGTTGCGAAATTGCTGCCGCCATCATATCGGGGAACAAATCGGGCGTACAAGCGAAGACGGGAATGCTTAATTTTGATAAAAATTGCGCGTTTGAACGGTCATAACTTGGCGAACCATCGTCGCTCAAAGCCAATAAAACGAGGACTTGAACGCCATTTTCGACGAGTTCTTCAAGGCGTTGCCGCATGATTTTGGCATCGCCACCTTCGTACAAATCAGTGATTAAAACCAATATCGTATCAGTTGGTTTTGTAATAACGGTTTGGCAATAAGTCAAGGCTTTTTGAATGTCCGTGCCGCCGCCGAGTTGCACACCAAAGAGCAATTCTACGGGGTCTTTGAGGTCTTCCGTGAGGTCGGCAACTTCCGTATCGAAGACAATCATGTGCGTTTTTACCGTCGGAATTGACGCCATAACTGCGCCGAAAATGCCCGAATACACGACCGAAGTGCCCATTGAACCACTTTGGTCGAGACATAAAACAATGTCTTTCAATGATTTACGGTTTTTTCTACCAAAACCAATCCGCACTTCGGGGATAATCGTTTTGTACTCCGCTTGATAGTGTTTGAGGTTCTTTTTTATTGTCGCGTTCCAATCAATTTCGTTGTGTTTTGGTCGCCGATTTCTGACGCTTCTATTGATTGCGCCGCTAATCGCTTGAATGGTTTTTTGTTCCAATTTCGCCATCAAATCGTCCACGACTTTCTGCACCACGCGCCGCGCCGTGTCCTTGGTTTTCGACGGAATCATTTTACCCAATTCCATCAGCGTCGCCACAAGATGCACGTCGGGTGTGGCTTGCGCCAAAATTTCGGGTTCGAGCATCAATTTTCGTTGCAATTCGGGCTGTTTTAAGGCATCGCTTTGAATGACTTGCACAACGGATTGCGGAAAATATTTCTGAATATCGCCCAACCAACGCGCCACATTTGGGTTCGACCCCTCAGTACCGCCCTTTTTTGACGACTCATCAGGATTTTTATACTCAAATTTTTGTTTGCGCTCAAACTCGTACAAAGCTCCCAAAGCCGCGTCCATTTGCGCGTCTTTGCCCGATAGTTCGCAGCCCGTTCCGTCTGCATCTTCGCCGCCAAGCATCATGCGCCAGCGTTTGAGGTTGTCCTTTTCTTGTTGGATTTCCATATTTTACTTGAAAAGGCGTTAATTATAATGAAAATTGTTAAAATACTGGGGGTACTTTAAAAGATTAAAGTCCCTTTTCGGGCAATTCATTAGGTTTTTCTCCTTGATTCAAATTCAAATAATTTTTAGAAGAAACGACCGATTCATTCATATCATTTTCAAATTTTTTCCGCGCATTTCCTGCCATCCGTCCACCTTCCGAAGCCGCGTGATGATTTTCAGAAAACCCTTGTGCATCTTCTCGAACGGCAATCATTTTGGTTGCTTCTTCGCTCAACGCCGTGAAAATCAATTCAAGTGGCGTCATGTGGTCACGTAGGTTTTGGCGTTCCAAACCCTTCACTTCTTTATGTTGAGTTGGTGTCAATCCAAAAGTTCCCTTCGCAATTGTCGCTGTGAGTATCGAAAATTCTTGATTTTCCTTCACACCGCGCTCTTTCCATTCGTCAGTTAATGCTTTTCGCGTTTCAATTGTTTGAACGCGCCGCCCAATCCATTCTTCTGTGTAGCCTTTTGCGCGGTAGAGTTCGGCTTGTCGTTCGGTCAAGAGTTCGGGATTTTCGGCTTCGTCAATCGCTTGTTTGCCTAAATTGGCCAACCAAACTTTGAAAGGTTCAGCCTTCGGCGACGGTACGGACATGATTAATCGGAATACCCCCTCAGTATTCGCGGACAAATATTGCCGCGTTTTGCCAGAGTTGCCTTTAAAACCTAGGTACGTACAATTTGTACGTAGGTAGCTATCAAGGTCAGCATCCCTTTTCCTTAGCTTTTCAAGGTATTGCTTCGCGTCTTTACTGTCGGTTAAAACGTCAATAACGTCAACCAAAACGAAATACAATGCGCCTTCGTGTTCAACACTGCGAATGGCTTTGCTTTCAAATACAGTTAATTTATTTTTCATCTATAAATGTTTGTTTTTTAATGATTTAAAACGATTTTAATCAAGTTTTGACCCCTCCGTATTTTCTGCCATTCAGAAGTAAAAACGCTTATTTCACCTTATTTTTCTTGAAAAACTGCATATCTGCCATTACTTCCGAATACACAATCGGCGGCACATCGCCAAAAGACACCAAGCGCGGGTCATTCATTTTCGACGGTTCATCATACCTATAACCGCCAAAACGGACGCCCGTTTTTTTGACAACCATCACCTTTCCAATTTCGGCATTTACGTCGTAATACCCGACGCTCAAATCACCCGTTTGCATCACAATAGCCACCAAACCAACTTCCGTAAATTCCTTGTAATAGCTCAAAATTCCGCCACCGTCGCCAATTGAACCTTTCACCCAACCTGTTTTGTCCATACGCGATAAAAAAGTATAGCCGCCAACTTCAACGCCTTCAAAAGCGTCGCTTATTTTGACGTTTTTATCCATCGTTTCCAACAAAATAACGGGGCGATTGAGTTGCGGAAATATCGCTTCAATGGCGTTCTCCAAGAGGTCATTTTTCCAAAAATAAATGGTTGCTGTATCTAAATCAATAGGATGTACCATACCAATTGATAATTTAGACCCCTCAGTATTTTGAGCATTTTCGGGCGAATTTACTCGCCCGTCCGACGTCGAGCGGACAATTTTTAATTCTGAATTTTTAATTTTTAATTCTAAAAAATCAATTTCATCGCCTTCTGCATCTGTCAAAGTTTGGTCTTCTTGGCAACGAAAAATGGCGATTAATTGATTTTTTTCATCAAAAATACCCCAAATCAAGCGCACAGCATAGACAAACATCACGGGATTTGTTAGAAAAAAGCCTTGCCATTTGTCCACCGACCACCGCCGTTGCGTGACGAGATATTGTTCCAAACGGCTCGATTGCGACTTGACAATATCGCGGATTTCTTTACCGATTTCCTTAAATGCTTCTTTCAATTCGGCAGACGTTCCCTTCGGTAATGCCTTCGACAATTTGTTGTCTTCATCCAAAAAAGCGAGTTTAAAATCGTTGCCAATGTAGGCGCGATAAGGCGCATTATTTGCTTCAAACTCCTTGAAAAGCCCATCAAAACCAAAATCTGGAATAACAGAATCCGCTAATTCGTAAGGCGTTATACCGAGTTCTTCGGCGGCCACATCAAAGGCTTCGAGTGCTGCTGCACCGACGTTTTTATTCTTCGTTTTGTATTTTCGACTAAAAAATTCGACCGCCCGTAACGCCCGTTGTGAGCCTTGCAAAGCGAGTGCTTTGACCACATTTTCGGCCATTTTGCCGCGACTATTATCCGCAAAACTCACCACATTGCGCTGCAAAAAAGCGATTTCATTGTCGCCACCAAGCACCGCACCAAGCGTCAAACACCATTTTAATTTAACATCTGCACCATTTTGAAAGTAAGAATCGAGCAACCACTTGGCAAACGGCGCACTCGTTTTTCGGTCAATGAGCGATAGAAGCGGACGGGCTTCGAGGTCAGTTCTGATGTCTTTGGTTTGGCTCATTCTGTAAAAAAGGAAGGCAATTGTAGCAGAATCAAGCGTTTTTTCTACATTTTTATAGGTTAATGTCGGATAATTCACCAGCCAAGCCGCCACAGGTTTGTCCAATTTTTTCCGTTTTTGGGCTGCCGCAACTGTTTCTGCAACGGATTCGATAGTGGCATTTTCGACCAAATATGCAGATACGCCTTCGAGTATGGCATTACGCACCTCGTCGTTGATTTCGTTGGCAATGTACCCCCTCAGTATTTGGATGGATTTTTCGGTTTTTATGGCCGATAAAATAAAAGCTGCCGTCAATCTGACCTCAATTTTCTTTTCTGCAAACATTTTTTCGGCTTTTGGAATCGCGGCATCACCCAACGATTTAGCGATGTGTTGCGCCGTAAGTTGCCGTACTTTTTTGTCGGCGTTTCGGGCAAATAGCCAGAGATTTTCTGCAATGTCAGCGGTCATAGTGACGTCATGCGTTTTTAAGTTGTCCAACCAATTGAGAACATTTACGTGACCTAATTCGGCGAATTTGCAGAGATAATCACTGCTTCTTTCAAAGGCTTTTTCAGCAGGATAATAGGCCAATAGTAACGTCAAAAAATGGCTAAAAATGGTTTCATACGTTTCATACGCCTCATTATTCAATAAATTAACGTGTTTTTCAAAGCATATCAAAATCTCCGTTTGGTACTTATCTACATTATCTAAAGCATAATCAATAAGCACTTTCTACTGAATGACAAAAAAAGGGCGATTTTTAAGCCGTTTTACGTGCTTTTCTTAAAAAAGGAAGAAGCAAAAGTAAAAAATATTTTATTTTTAAAACAAATATTGTTAAAAAAATAAACATAAAAATATTCAAAAATAGAAATCAAAATGAATGATTTTCACCGACTCTGTAGGATTCACACGTTTATAGAAATGCTCAAGCGTCCCTTGTTTCCGAATCCGTAGGATTCACACATTAAATGCCCTATAATAAATGTGCGAATCCTACGGATTCGGGAACAACGGGCGTAAATATTTTCTATAAATGTGCGAATCCTACGGATTCCTTAGATTTTTATACACGCTTTAGTCAACTGTTATTAAAATGAAATTGTCAAATTTCTCGACTGCGTAATGTCAGTTAATAATTAGAGTTTTTATTACTTGATAATCAATGAGTTATCTCTATTTATAATTCCGTTACTAAATATAATCATAAAAAACGAACATAAAATTTTTAATAATTA
>JAYSRS010000724.1:0-7212 GCA_043720935.1 Saprospiraceae bacterium | reverse complement strand
TGACAATTTTAGCGGTAAGTGCTTTTTTGTCATTCAGAAGGAATCTTTTTCCTGTGTATTTTCGCCGAAATAGGGTAAAATGCAACAAATAGAGATTCCTTCTGAATGACAAAAAACGCGACGCCGCTAAAACTGTCAAAGACCCTACTAAATTACCTAGAAGCTCCGTTTCGTAAAATAGACGTACAGCTTGGAATCTGAAATCCCTTTCATTAAAACGTCATCCAATCCAACGAGCCATTTTTTATTGTCAGAAAAAACGCGCCGATAATAAGCGGCGTCAAGAACGAAATCGCCATTACCCAAAAATACCAACGCGGCACTTTTGAACGGTCGAGTGCCTTGGCAATTAAAGAAATAGCCAATATAAACAGCGCAATTACTGCCAAAGAAAGCGTCAAAATCGTCGCTGCGTAATCGTTCCAAAGCCATAAAACGGTATAAAATAAGGCTTGGATAAGGAAAACCTCTGTCATACTTAGGGGTCTAAATTTTGAGCGGTCAACCTATTTCAGGACAAGATATGTGGTGTTTCGTGGGCAAAATTAGGCCGTTTTTTCAATTTTTCTACATTTTATGGCTTCAATAACCCGCTTTGATAAAATATGATCGATAAATTTACCTTGCTACAAAGTAAAAATATACTTTTCTCGAACAATTCAAGTGCGTTTGTTTCACTTCATTCTAAATTGAAGCGTATTAAAGGTTAAAGTCGCTAGATTTCTCTTTTTCTCAATGTAACTTTGCGGCGAGAGCGATTCATGGGCCACTGATTTGATTGATACGACTGATTTTCGCTGATTTTTTCGTCATTCGCACGGATTCTTTCTGAATGCCAAAAAAATCAGCGAAAATCAGTCGTATCAATCAAATCAGTGGCCAATACATCTCTATTTTTCTAATTTTTTTAAATCATTCAATTATGAAACCTATTCATATCGTTGCTTTAATCGTTTTGGCGGGAGGTGTTGCCGCGTTGACAATGCAGGCCAAAGACGTGTCAACCTACGCAACTTTCAAGGACGCCACAACGGCGTCGGCGAAGGTGAAAGTGGCAGGAAAGCTCATCAAGGAAAAACCGATGGTGTATAATCCCGAGGTGAATCCGAATTTGTTTACGTTTTATCTCAAAGACACGAACGGCAAAGAGGTGTTGGTCAATTTGCTGAAACCAAAGCCGCAAGACTTTGAGCTGTCTGAGCAAGTCGTCGTCACGGGCGATATGCAAGGTGAGGCGTTTGTGGCCAACGAAGTGTTGATGAAATGCCCGTCGAAGTACAAAGACGAGGAGATTTATATGAAGAAAAAAGAGTAATTGAGTTGCGCTCAATTGTATCACGGACTTTAGTCCGTGAATCGTAACACCATCCACTCACGGACTGAAGTCCGTGATACAATTTCGTACAAATGCCTGATATTCAATATTTAAACGAGCATCTTCTGCCCCGCAACGTCGGCCACGCAGCCATTATTTTGAGTTTTATTGCCGCGCTCGTGGCAACAATTGCTTACTTTTTGGCCACTCAAAAAGAAAAAAATAGCCAAAATACTGAGGGGCCTACTTTGCCCTCAAAGGACGCGGCGGCTTGGCAAAATCTAGGTCGTTGGGCGTTTGGCGTTCACGGGATTGCCGTTGGAACGGTCATTTTCTCGATTTTTTACGTCATGGTGACGAAAAAATTTGAATATTTCTACGCCCATTCTCACGTGGATACAGAGTTGCCGTTTCGCTATGTTTTCGCCGCTTTTTGGGAAGGACAAGAAGGAAGTTTCTTGTTATGGATGTTTTGGCACGTCGTCCTAGGCGGTTGGTTGATTTTGAGAAATCAACATTTGGCACGTAAAGACAGCCGTTTGAGCTTCGAAAACCCCGTTTTGGCGAGCCTTGCTTCGATTCAAGTGTTTTTAGGGTCGATGATTTTAGGTTTACATTTCGGTTTTGGTGAATACATCATCAAATGGGGCAGCAATCCGATGCTTTTGCTCCGCGAAACGATGGACGCACCGCTTTTCAGTCAAGCGGATTACGTTGGCAAACTCGCCGCTTCGGCTAAAGGCTTGAATCCGTTGCTCCAAAACTACTGGATGACGATTCACCCGCCGACGCTTTTCCTTGGTTTTGCTTCCACTTCCATCCCTTTTTGCTTCGCAATCGCTGGTTTATGGACAAAACGGTTCAAAGAAGCCTTGAAACCAGCCTTAGGTTGGTCGCTTTTTTCGGCAGCGATTCTTGGCACGGGCATCCTCATGGGCGGTGCGTGGGCGTATGAAGCGTTGAGTTTTAATGGGTACTGGGCTTGGGACCCCGTCGAAAATATGTCGCTCGTGCCGTGGATTGTTTTGGTTGCGGGTCTGCATACGCACATCGTTGCTAACGCCACAGGTCATTCAGTTAGAGCGACTTACGGATTTTATATTTTGACATTTTTACTCACTTTATATTCTACTTTTTTAACACGTAGCGGCATTCTCGGCGACACGTCTGCTCATGCTTTTACAGAAATGGGCTTGGAGTGGCAATTGGTGTTGTTCCAAGGCTTTTTCCTCGTTGGCGGTTTGTTTTTGTTGTTTAAAAATTGGAAAAACATTGAAGTACCCGAAAAAGAAGAGTCCATCACAAGCCGTGAATTTTGGTTGTTTATCGGCTCTTTGGTCTTAATTTTATCCGTCGTTTTGATGTCATTTACGACCTCAATTCCTGTTTTCAACTCAATTTTGACCTATTTTTCGCCTTCGGCAAAGAAATTTACCGCGCCCGTTGATGTTTTAGGACATTATAACAAAACGCAATTATGGATTGCCGTTTTCATGGGTTTACTATCGGCAACTACCCAATTTTTACGCTTCCGCGAAACGAATTTCGCCAAATGGCAACCCACCTTTTTACGGCATTTAGCCATCACTTCGGGCTTGGCTTTGGGCTTTACGGGCTTACTTTTAGGCTGGATTGATACTAGAAATTGGCAATTTGGTTTGATGCTTTTTGCAGGTGTTTTTACGGTCATGGCTAATTTAGATTACGCTTTTTCTTTCATGCGTAGAAACTTGAAAGCGGCGGGTTCGGCGATTTCGCACGTCGGTTTTGGCGTTTTGGTGGTGGGCATTTTGGCTTTTGGGGTCAATAAAAAATGGATTTCGAGTAACCGTTTTGCGATGGAAGGCTTGATAAATTTCACAGAAGACCAATTCAACAAAAACGTCTTGTTGATAAAAGGGGCAAAATTGCCAATGAATGGTTATTTGGTCAGCTATGATTCGGACACAACCTACTTGAATCGGCGTGATTTTACCTTGACTTTCCGCAAGCAAGACCTATCGAAAGGCACATTGGAAAATTCGGCAAATGTGAGATTATTGGATTCGTTTACCGTTCATCCTTACGTTTTATACGATAAAAAAACGGGTAAAATTGCTTCAACAAACCCCGATACACGCCATTTTTTGACCTACGATGTGTTCAGTCATTTGGCCGCTTTGCCGCCGTCGGAACAAGACCCCGAAGTAGGGCGACAGCTTGAAGATAGTTTACATTATCACGATATGTCGGTGTCAATGGGTGAGACGATTCAACCCGAAATTGAAAATCCGAAGACCCCTCAGTATCGCGTTCGTTTGGACGGTATTAATCCGACACCGACGCATCCGAAGTACAAAGCGGAAGAAAAAGATGTAGCAATTGGCATAAAAATGACGTTTTTTGTAGGCAAAGATTCCACTTTTTCGGCTGAACCCTTGGTTTTGCTCCGCGAAGACAATATTTATCAACTGCCCGTCACCATCAATCAATTGGGTTTGCGGGTGAAAGCGGGGGCTGAAATTTTTGATAAACTCTTTGAGCAACAAAAGGATTTGGTGTATAAGGATTACGTTTTTTCGCAAGGCCAAACACTTAAAATCAACGGAAAAGACGTGACTTTTGAAGGCGTTGATGCCTCGCCGAAGGTCGATAATTTTAAAATGGAAGCCCAAGATTTGGCGTTTTCAGCAAAATTAAAGATAAAAGATAATGGTTTAGTCGGAGACAAAACCGAGCGCATTTTCAACGCAAAGCCCGTTTTCATCATTCGCGGCAACAAACCGATTGCCTTGAAAGACGATATTGCAGGACTTGGTATGTCGTTTTCAATCGGCAAAGTGAATCCAGATACCAAGCAAATTACGATTGAAGTGGCACAAACCAAGCCCGTCAAAATGCCGATTGCTATCGCCGAAGATGCGCCAAGAACGGACTACGTGGTTTTAGAAGCAACCATAAATCCAGGGATTAACTTGGTGTGGTTGGGTTGTATTTTGATGTTGTTGGGTTTAAGTGTGGCGATGATTTTTAGAATTCGTCAGAGAGCGTGAGTGATTGATTCTCCATTAAATAGCCCCCTCAGTATTTTTCTAAAAAAAGCCGTTTTGACGTCGTGTCGAAGCGGCTTTTTTTAAGAACTATCTTTACAAAAACATTTATTCCAAACTTAACATTCCTTTATGTTCCAACAAATACTTTACATTTTAGGTAGTATTTTGATAATACCGTTCCTACCCGTCCTCATTTTTCTAGGAAGGAAAGTACGGAAAAGCGTCCCCGAATTGCCCGAAGCAAGCGAAAATATCATCGGAAAAATTGACGGAACGGGCGGCGAAATCCGCTTACTGACCATCGGCGAAAGTACGATTGCAGGTGTCGGCGTAACTGACCACACGGACGGCATTACGGGTCAAATTGCTAAAACCATTCACGAATCAAGCGGAAAATCCGTGTTATGGCAAGTTTTAGCCAAAAATGGCTACACGGCGGAAAGTGTCAATTTGAAACTCGTTCCGCAAATTTCTGATGAAAAATTAGACATTATCGTCATTGGTTTGGGCGGCAACGACACGTTTCATTTCAACAGCCCGTTGACGTTCAAAATGCACTTGCGAAGCATCGTTGTCAATATTCAAAAACAGCAACCCGATGCCAAAATCATCATCGCTAATATGCCGCCGATTGGCGAATTTCCCGCTTTTCCGTGGCTTATTCAACGTATTTTGGGCAGTTTAGTCGTCCTTCACGGCGCTGTTATTCGGGATATTCCTCAAAAAATGGACAATGTTTTTTACATCGACCAAGCCCTTTATTTTAAAGATTGGGTGCATTACGCCGATGGCAATCTCACTGTGAAAGATTTTTTCAGTGATGGCGTTCACCCGTCCGCGATGACGTATGCGATTTGGGGCAATAAAGTAGGGAATTATGCGCTAGAAAACGCCTTGTAAACGATGAATTATAAGTGACAAATGATGCATTTGCCCCTCTCAGTATTTAAGCTATTTTGCAGTTTTTAGAATCGAGATTTTACAAAAATCAAGTAAGTAGGCGCATCTACTTACTACTATACATGGCCCACTGATTAAACAGATTGGATTGATTTACACTGATTTTTACTAGGAAATAATAAGAAAATCAGTGTAAATCAGTCATATCAGTCAAATCTGTGGCCTATGTATAGTAGTATAAATATCGACATAAATATTGGCATAAATATATGATAATCAATTGATTACCCAATTCATCATTCACCATTCATCATTCACCATTATTTTGGTTGTAACCTTTTTCTTTTCTTTGCTATCCAATCTGAAAAGTAGCAGTTTACGACAACGAAAAAGCGACCACACGTGCCAGAATTAAGTATTTTAGACCGCATAGACCGCGATATTCCGACTATCGAGCGCATCCTTCGGGGTGAGGCGGCGGCATTCAGAGAACTCGTCGAACGGCATAAAGAGTACGCTTTTACGGTCGCTTTACGGATTTTGAATAGCCGCGAAGAAGCCGAGGAAGCCGCTCAAGATGCCTTCGTGCGGGCGTACAACGCGCTTGCGACATTCAATCGGGATGCTAAATTTTCGACTTGGTTGTACCGAATTGTCGTCAATTGTGCCTTAACCGTGCAACAAAAGCGTAAAATGAAGACCGAAGACCTTGAAAACGTCAAAATACTGAGGGGGGCGAACGACGTTGCGGACACGATGAAGCAGAAAGAACAACGTCACTTTATCGAACGCGCGCTAAAACTTTTATCGCCCGATGATGTTACTATGATTACACTTTTTTATCTGAAAGAAAATTCGTTGGAGGAAATCGCCGAATCAATCGGCATCGAAACCAATACGGTTAAAGTAAAATTGCACCGCGCACGTAAGCGGCTCGCTGAAGCAATGCAAGGTATGATGAAAGGCGAGCAGAAGAATTTGCTATAGTATCACGGACTTCAATCCGTGAATAGTTAGTAACTACGGGCTAAAATCCGTGATACTTTATTGATTACCAATAAATTGTAAGAAAAATGACACCTTTAACGGAAGAACATATCTGGGAAGTTTTGGACGGGGAAGCCTCGACTGAAATGCTCGTTCAGCACGAAGCGCAGCTTCTGACGGACGAAAGTTACCGAACGGCTTTCGTTCAATGCGCACAATTGCACCGTCAATTGCTTGTGTTGCCTTTGGAATCGCCGTCGATGCGTTTCACGGAAAATCTGATGGAAAGGCTTGCGCCTGAAAAACGCATCGCGCCTAAAAAAGACCGTTTGCCTGTGATTTTTGTGACGATTTCCTCAATTTTAGGCGGCTTGTTGGCCATTTTACTTGGTTCTGTGGGTAAAACTACTTCGGCAACAGGCGAGGGCTTGACGACTGAGGGGGTCGTTAAAATGTTGTCGAACCCCCTTTTTATTCAAGGGTTTATGATTCTGAACATTGTGTTGATTTTTGCCGTCTTGGATAAAAAGGTGCTAAAGCCATATTTTGACAATCGCCGTTAAGGAACGCCACACAAATAAAGTATCATTTTCGCACAGAGTTCACAGAGGCCACAGAGTATTATAAGTAATTGATTATCAATACTTTGTGGCCTCTGTGAACTCTGTGTGAAAATACGCTTTTATTTTTTCGGCGTGCCTAAGTAGTTCTTCATATTAATACTGTGGGGTTCTGAATTGTTGGAAGTCTTATTGACGGGGTGACTCAAAGTCACCCCGTCAATTCTAACTAAAAATAAACCCGACACAATTAATATGAAGGACTACTAAGGAATGATGAACAATAAATTATGGATAATAAATATTTGCAAAAATCTGATAAGTAACGCGCAATAAATAAAAGCGTATTTCACGGGCTGTTTCTCGCTACGCTCGAAAGCCGCCCTCTAAGGGATTTTTATGGAGCGAACGTATTTTT
>JAYSRS010000723.1:0-7226 GCA_043720935.1 Saprospiraceae bacterium | reverse complement strand
TTTTCTAAGCGGTGTAACCGCTAAACAGGTATTTTAGCTTAAAATACTGAGGGGTCTTAATTTTATAAATAATTGATTACTAACAACTTATAACTTAGTTTGCAATTAAAATTGTAGGCTATAAAAATTAGAAATTATGTTACAGCAAGAAGGCTTTCGCCTAAGCTACGTAGAAATATACAACTGGGGAACTTTTGACGGGCAGATTTGGAAATTGCAACCCAATAGTAAAAATTCTTTGCTCACGGGCGCGAACGGGTCGGGTAAAACGACGTTGGTAGATGCCGTTTTGACCTTGCTTGTGCCGCCGAATAAACGGCATTACAATCAGTCGTCGGGTGCGGAAAGTAAGCGCGAACGGGATGAAAACAGCTATGTTTTGGGGGCTTATGGGACTTTGCAGAGTGAGAGCGGGCTGGCGGCGAAGACCAAATATTTACGAACAAAAAACGATTTTTCCATTCTTTTAGCCGTTTTTTTCAATGAGGCAACCAAAGAATATTTGACGCTGGCGCAATCGCGTTGGTTTTCTGACAATGATTTGAAACGCTCGTACATGGTGTCAAGCACGGCTTTGACGATTGAAGACTATTTTTTACCCTTCGATACGGGCGGCGTTTGGCGGCAACGTTTGAAGAAAAAACACGGCGTTGAGGAGTTCGACAGTTTCTCAAAATATGCCCAACGCTTTTCTAAAACCTTTGGCTTTAAGTCAGAAAAAGCCTTGGTTTTGTTCGCTCAAACAGTTGGTATTAAAGTTTTAGGCAATTTGAATGAGTTTATTCGGACAAATATGTTGGAAGAAAATGACGCCGAAAGCGAGTTTTCTAACCTTCGTGAATTGTACGATAACCTACTGACGGCCCATAAAGCGATTGAAAAAGCGCGGGAACAGGCGGCTTTGTTAGAGCCGATTTTGGAAAACAGCGTTTTATATCGGAAATCTAACGTGGAATTGACCGAAACGGCGGAATTACAGGAGTTGATTGCTTATTATTTTGCCCAACAAAAAATCAGTTTGTACAGCACGGCGCGGCAGGAGTTGGAGAACGATACTTTGAGAAAAAGCAACCAAATTGAAGACACGCGGCGCATTATTGCCGAATTTGGCTTGCAACGCGACGAACTCAATGTGTCAATTAGCGGCAATAAAGCCTACGAACAATTGCAACAATTAGAGCGCAATATCAAGCAAGCCCAAGATGATTTAAACACCCGCCAAAAACGCGCAAATGTTTATAATAAACTCGTAGAATCGGTGGATTGGAAGCAAAATCCGCTTGAAAAAGCGTTTTATTTGGGCTTGGAAGACGCTAAAAAAGGCATTGCACTCGCTGAAACAGATGTCCATGAATTGGAAGAAAAAGAATATGTGATTAAGTCGGAATTGGCCAAAACGCAGCAAGTATTGGCCGACCAAAAAGTGCAACTGCTGTCGTTGCAACAACGCAAAAACCGCGTGCCGATTGAGCAAATTAATATGCGTTCGGCCTTGATTAGCAAGCTAAATATTCTTGAAAAAGACCTACCTTTTGTGGCTGAATTGATTAAAATAACGGATGCAGATTGGGAATTGGCGGGCGAAAAATTGTTGCGCCCGTTGGCGTTGACGGTTTTGGTAAAAGAAGAAAATATTGACGCGGTGAGCCGTTATGTGGAGAAAAATGACTTAGAAGGGAAGTTTTTTTATGTGAAAATGGCTAAAAATGCTCAAAATACTGAGGGGGTCTTGAAGGTGAGTAAATCTAGTATTTTACATAAAATTGAAGTCAAAAAAGGCTCTGATTTTACGACGGAATTGGAAGTTTATTTGCGTCAAAATTACAATTATCAATGCGTTGTGGGCATCGCTGAATTGCAACGGAATGACTATGCGTTGACGGAAAGTGGCTTGATAAAAACGTATCATAATTACGAAAAAGACGATTCGATTACCCAAAAAGACCATTTCATTTTAGGTTGGGACAATCGGGAAACAATTATTGCGACACAACGCAATGCGAAAGCTACGGAGGTATTAATCCAAGATTTAAACCGCCAAATCCGTCAAAGTAAGACCGAACGCAATGCTTTGCAGACGCGCCGCGATACGCTCACACGGCTCTTGAATTTCGAAAATTTTGCGGAAATTGATTGGAAAAGCACGACTAAAATTGTGCAAGATTTAAAATCACAAAAAGAGATTTTAAGCACAAGTTCCAATCAATTGCAGACGCTGCAAAAGCAATTGGAAACGGTAAAACAAGATATTGAGCAAAAGGACAAAGAGCGTGAACGGTATTTGAACGAAAAAAGCCGCTTGGAAACGCGACTTGAAGGCTATTTGGAACAGATTAAAACGTCCGAATTGTTCTTGAATAATGCGCCAAAATCGGACATTAATTGGTCTATTTATCGCCCTAAAATTGAACCTTTATTTGAAGGAAAGGAATTGGCGATAAATACAATTGCGGGTTTAGAACCGAAAGTGACCAAGAGTATTAGCGAATTAAAAGAGCGTAAACAAAAGGATGTGGCCAATTTTGAACGCCGCTTAACCCTTGATATGCAACGGTTTATCAATCCAACTGCCGAAATTTTAGCAAAATATCCGAATTGGTCTGCCGATGTTTTGGACTTAAAAGCGGACATTGGTTACTTGACAGAATTTGAAGATTTCCATAAAAAATTGAGCGAAGAAGATTTGCCAAAACACCAAAAACGCTTTAAAGAATGGCTCAACGAACGCTTGATTTTTGACATTGCAAACTTCAAAACGTCGTTGGAAAATAAAGAAAGCATCATCGTTGAAAGTATTGAAGAAATTAATGCGTCGTTGCGTGATATTAACTTTAATGCCCATCCACAAACGTATATTGAGTTGGATATTCACAAATCACGCGATGTAGCGGTGCGCGATTTCCGTCAAATGTTGCGCGATGCGATGCCCGACCCGACTAAATTGATTCGCAACGAAGACAGCGAATTAGAAGCGAGTTTTATCCGCATCAAAACGATTATTGAGGAGCTTTCTAACAATGAAATTTGGCGTAAAAAAGTAACTGATGTGCGTAATTGGCTCGAATTTGCGGCGATTGAACGCTACCGAACGGACAATCAACAACGGCAATATTACGTAGATTCGCAAAGCCTGTCGGGTGGTGAAAAAGCAAAATTGGCTTACACGATTTTGGCGTCGGCGATTGCCTATCAATTTGGTATCAGAAACGAAGATTTGCGTAAAAAATCCTTCCGTTTTGCCGTCGTTGATGAAGCATTTAGCAAAGTTGACCCCGAAAATGCGGTCTATGCGATGGAATTATTCAAGCAATTGAACCTGCAATTGATGGTCGTCACGCCTTTGGATAAAATCAATTTGGCAGAACCGTATATTCATTCGGTGCATTATGTGGAGAATAAAGAAAAGAAAAATTCTGTGGTTTACGACTTGCCAATGAAGGTTTATTACGCGAAAAAAGAGGAGTTTGCGAAGTAATAAAAAAGAAATTTTATGCTCACCACAAAAGAAATAAAAGACAAAGCCGAACGCAGTTATAAAGACTTTTTAATCAGCGTTTTGCGCCGCGAAATCTTTTTTCCTTTCCACATAAAAGGCAATAAAGGCAACGTAAATGCGCCTTTGCAAGACCTATTTCCTGCTTTAAAGCATTTAATTGACAACTCGAAAGAGAAATTAGGTTATGGATATACCGTAACTTATAAGGAAGTCAATACACGACATTCGGGCATAATGACGATGCCTGACGCTATTTTCTTTGATAATCCGCAAGATTTTCTTAAATTTATTGATAAAGAACACCCATTTTTGGCATTTCGTAAAGCTGTGGATTTAACTAAAAAACAAATACCCGCTTTATTAAAATGGATAGAAGAGAATGTGTTAAAATGTCAAAAAAATGCAGACAATTGGGAAGCTATTTTAACTGTAATTAATTATTTTATTAACAATCCAAAGCCTAATTGTTATTGGCGACAATTAAAAATTGATGTTGATTTAGCGCAACTAGAAGTTTATAAACCTTTAATTGGCGAATTATTAGATTTTATCTTACCACCGCATTTAATTAATAAAAATGAAACACTATTTGACGCTCGTTTTAATTTATTATTTGATGAACCGTTAATTCGTTTGCGCTTTTTAGATAATGAATCAAGCAATAATTCTAATTTAGACACTAATTCAATTGATAATTTAGCAGATAATTTTAATGCTGCATCCCCAATTTCTAATTCTAAATTAGTTTGCTTCGTGCCTCGCAATGACATTTTTAGTTCAAATAGGCCCCTCAGTATAAATGATGATTTTGCGCTAAAATGCTCATTAATTGCTAGTTTTAAGGACATTCATTGCGAAAATGTCTTTTTAATTACGGATAAAGACATATTTTTATCTTTTTCAAAATTACACAACACAATAGTTATTTATTGGGAACACACAATTGATGTATTAATTAAAATTAATTGGCTCAATAATAAAACGGTTTATTTAATAACGGATATTACAATTAAAGGCTTTGAACAATTGTCAGAAATGCGTTCTGTTTTACCGAATTTAAACGCTTTTATGATGGATAAAACCGCTTTTAACGCTTTTCCACAACACCATCAAACGCAAAAAATAAATAACGCCAACGCTTTTTTAATTCATTTAAACCTAGAAGAACAATTATTTTATAAAGAACTGTTGAGTTTAAAAGAATTAAATGGCTTGTTGCAACGCGATGTGGCGCATTCTTTTTTAGAAAAACAATTGGATTTACACTTCTTTTAAAACCTTAATTTCTTTTTCTTTACCAATTGATTTTTCCATGAAAGTGCCTATATTTGGCTTAAACTAATTAATTTGATAGGTTTAAGTCAAATATAGGCACTTTCTAGTAACGCTAATGCAAATAAGGAATGCGAACAATGCGTATTTTACAATCCTGAAAGGATTGAACTTGAATAGGAATAGCGACAACGCAATTTTTCTAACTCCGAAGGAGTTAAACATAAATTTCGCCGTTATTCGTGTTCAACTCCTTTGGAGTTGTTAGAAATTTTGCTTGTTTTCTATTCATGTTTAACTCCTTCGGAGTTGTTAGACAATGCGCTTTTATTAATGCTTCATTACGAAGTAAAAAATTAGCAAAAATATTTAGGGCTGACTTCTATCGTCTAGTTTTAGTTTTGCGGCGAATAGCCGTCTTAATCGCTGCAAATTATGCGGTGAATAAGGCGGCTATTCGTTTTTAATGCCTACATTTACCCAAAAATTAAGACAATGCGCCTTTATATTTATGAATATCCTAATTGGACGGATTTTGATTGGAACAAAGAAGTCGTGCTTTCAAAACTTATTTCGTTGAGAAATAAGCAAGGCGCGCTGATGGGCAAAATGCAAATGTTAGGTTTTGATTTGCGGCAAGAAGCTCTTTTAGAAACATTGACGCTTGATGTTTTAAAATCAACGGAAATAGAAGGCGAGTTTTTGAATTTGGAACAAGTACGCTCTTCGATTGCACGGCGTTTAGGCATGGAGATTTCGGGGCTTGTGCCTTCGGACAGACACGTTGACGGCGTTGTGGAGATGATGCTCGATGCCACGCAGCATTTTGGAGACCCCCTCAGTATAAATCGCCTTTTTGATTGGCACGCGGCTTTGTTTCCGACGGGTCGAAGCGGTATGTATCGGATTACGGTTGGTGATTGGCGGAAAGACGAAAAAGGGCCGATGCAAGTCGTTTCGGGCGGTTTTTCTAGGGAAAAAGTCCATTTTCAAGCACCTGCTGCCGCGCTCATACACGAAGAAATGACGCATTTTATAGATTGGTTTAATCAAAAAGACGGTTTAGATGCCACTTTAAAAGCCGCAATTGCTCATTTATGGTTCATCACAATTCATCCTTTTGATGATGGAAATGGTAGAATTGCACGGGCAATTACGGATATGCAATTGGCAAAAGCGGAGGGAAATACGCAACGTTTTTACAGTATGTCGGCGCAAATTCAATTGCAACGCAACCAATATTATGACATTTTGGAACATACGCAAAAAGGAAAATCAGATATTTCTAATTGGTTATTTTGGTTTTTAGATTGTTTAAATGCCGCTTTAAATAGCACTGAATTAACGTTGAATAAGGTTTTAAATAAAGCTAAATTTTGGCAAACACACGCTAAAACAACCTTTAACGAGCGTCAAAAACTATTAATTAATAAGCTATTAGATGGTTTTGAAGGCAAATTAACGTCGTCTAAATGGGCTAAAATAGCTAAATGTTCAACTGATACGGCTCTGCGAGATATTCAAGATTTGATTCAAAAAGAGGTTTTAATTAAAGAATTGAGTGGTGGTAGGAGTACGAATTATGAGCTTAAACAGTATTAAAAACTTTAGGTTAGGTACAAATACTGAGGGGGTAAGTATTAATTGAGTATAAGGAGAAATTGGGCAAAAATTAGTTTTACGTAATTTTTTCACGTTAAAAATAATGAATTAGCTAAAAAAATTTGATTTTTAATATTTAAAATCCATTTTTGCGTGAAAAAATCACGTTATGCTAATACGATTCAGTTTAAGTAATCTATTTTCTTTCGAAGAAACGAAAGAATTTAATATGCTGCCAAGCCCCAAATATAAGCGGTTAGACAGTCATAAATACAGCATCAATAACTTTGATGTCTCGAAAATGTCCTCACTTTACGGGGCAAATGGTGCAGGTAAATCGAATTTGATTAAGTCGTTGTCACTTCTTAAAAACATTGTTTTAAAGGAGGAATTACCGCTTCGTTTGAAAGATTCAAAATTCAAGTTCAATGATAAAAATGATGAGAGACCTCAAATCATGGCTATTGAGTTCTTTCAAAATGATGTAGCCTACTATTATGCCTTGGAAATTGCTAACAATACCATTAAAACGGAGGAATTGTATCAATCAGGATTGGGTCGTGATAAAGACAAATTGATTTTTGAAAGAAAAACAGACGAAAAAGAAAAAACACACCTTACATTTTTAGAAATGTTTGAAAATGATAAAGAATCACAATTATTAAAACGTATTATTGAAAAAAATTTAGCGAAGCCTAATAAGCCTTTATTGCAATTATTAACAACCTTAAATAATAGAGTTTTTATTACTTGATAATCAATGAGTTATCTCTATTTATAATTCCGTTACTAAATATAATCATAAAAAACGAACATAAAATTTTTAATAATTATATGAATTGTAAATTAAATAATT
>JAYSRS010000722.1:0-7230 GCA_043720935.1 Saprospiraceae bacterium | reverse complement strand
GATTTAGGAAATTTTAAAAATTTCCTAAATCTGTATGAACCTAAAAAACTGATTATCAATAACTTACGTGTACCATAAAGCCGATAATTCCGATTTTTAATTCAATTTAGTTGAACGTTGTCAATTTTTTATTGATTTCATCCACCAATTTCTTTTGAGCTTCAATTTTCACTTTTTGTTCCTCTTGTTGCTTCAAATTCGTTTGAGTATCGGCTTCAGCTTGCGTGATTTTTTTCTTCCAACCTTCGATGTCTTTTACCAAATCCGCATTTTTTTCGACCAATTTTTTCTCCTGTTTTTCCATTTTTTTCAGGTCGTCTTGTTGGGCTTCAAGCTGCTTTTTAGTTTGCTCGCGTTGGATAGACAGCGCAAAATTTTGCAAAATTTTCTCTGCTTCGGCGTATTTATCGGCGAAAGCCTTAGAATCGACGTAAGCACCGCCCAAATCAATCCACAAGCCGAGCGTTGTCGTCTCGCCACTTTCCGTGAATTTGGCGTACATATCAATCGTGTTTGCCCCGCCGATTGCGGCAATCATGGCATTGTCGGTGAGCCACTCGTCGGTTTTTTTGTCCTTTTTGGTGTCGCCTTTGAATTGTTTGGCATAGTCTTTCCACAACTTTTCCGCGTCTTTGAGCGACGTTTTCGGCAAGTCAACGGTGAGTGAATTTTTGCTACCTTGCGTCATGACGCGTTCGCCTTCACGGACGGTTGCAAGGATAGCACCGCCTTTTGCGGTCATTTGAGCGTTCGATACTGAGGGGGTCGAAAAAACGACAACTACCGCAGCAATGAGAAGATTTTTTAAGTTCATAATAAGATTTTTTTTAAATTTTAAAAAAATATGTTTAAGAAATGGGCTACATAAAATTGCAAGGTTCTTTTTTTTGACTTAAAATTGTCTTTTCAAAAGAAGCGTTAAAGGTACGTTTGTTAGACGACTATCCGATTAAATAGGTACATTTTTTCTAAAAAAATACAACTCATGACCGTCACGAAGTTCTCAATTCTCATTTTCAGTCTGTGCCATTTTGTCACTTTAGCGGGGCAAAATATAGACCGCGCTAACGACCTCTACAAAAATGGCGGCTTTGCGGAAGCGATTCCAATTTACGAAGCGGCTTTGGTAAAAAAGCCCAATTCGATGGTTTTGAAGGTCAAACTGGCCAATTGTCACCGCATTTTGAGCCATCCTGCCCAAGCAGCAAGGCTTTTTGCGGACATTGTGGCGTCGAAAGAGGCCAAACCAATTGATTTTATGCACTTTGGGGAAACGCTTATGATGCTCGAAAAGTATGACTCGGCTAAGATTTTGTTCCGAAAATTCACTGATTTGAAGCCCGACGACGAGCGCGGCTTGCTGTTGTTACGAAACGTTGACAAAGTAAAGACGCTGCTTCCGCTTTTCGGTGGTGTCACAGTTTTTCCGTTTTTACACAACGCCGATGCCGACGACAATGCACCCGTTTGGTCGCCTTTCGGCATCGTTTTCGCAAGCGACAGACCCTCGCCTTTCAAACTTTTGAAAGAAAAAAATCCTGCAACGGGCCGTGATTACACCAATATTTACCTCACAGAACGGGTCAATGACTCGACTTTCAACGCGCCTAAAGCGTTTTCCTCAAAGCTATCTGAACTCAATCGGAATACGTCAAATGCGACTTTTACGGCGGACGGTCAGCGCGTTTATTTCTGCCAAAATGGCAATACGCCAAGCAAGGCAGGGGCTTACAATATGCAAATTTTCACGGCGGAAACGACCGACAAAACGGGTTTAACGTGGAAAAGCATTGAGCCGATGCCTTTTTGTACGCCCGAAAATAATTATATGTACCCCTCGGTATCACCCGATGGGAAACGCATTTTTTTAGTCGCGCAACGCGGTGACGGCTTGGGTGGTTTGGATTTATACGTGGCGGCGAAAACTAAAAAAGGCTGGTCACGCTTAGAAAATCTAGGAAATAAAGTCAATACCGCCGCGCATGAGGGTTTTCCTTTCGCCGCATCGGATGGCAAATTGTATTTCTGTTCTAAAGGTCATGCGGGTTACGGTGGTTATGATATTTTTGTTACTGAACAAGACACCGCAACGGGCGAATGGCGTGCGCCAAAAAATGTCGGTTTGCCATTCAACAGTCCTTATGATGATATTTCGATTTGTTTTGATACCACAAATTTGCATGGTGCGTTTACCTCTACACGCGGCGGACGCGGCGACGATTTGTTTTTGTTTTCAATAGACCTAGCTTTGGCCGCCCGTCAACGTGCCGAATTAGCTGCCGCAAATGCCAAGCTAAAGGCTTCACAATCAATGGTTTCTGCTTCAAAATCGGAACAAAAAACGGCAGTTAAGACAGTTGAAGTACCTAAAACGGCAGTCGTTTCGACGCCTAAATTGGAACAAAAAACGGACGTGAAAGCGGCTCAAACGGCTCAAACAATAGTAACAGTTCAACCTAAATTGGAACAAAAAGTGGAAATAAAAGCGGCTGAAACATCTCAAGTAGGCCCCTCAGTATCAATGCCTTCCAAGCACGAAATTGACTCTAAAAGTGCTTATTTGAGAGAATTACAGAAGATGGTAGAATCGGGAAATTTGTCCGAAAACAGGATTTTTGTCATTGAAAATATCAATTATGGCCACAATGCGTCCACTGATATTACGCCTGATTTGGCTTTGGCATTGGATAGAATTGCTGAATTTTTAACAAAAAATCGCAAATTAACTGTCGAAATTGGCGAGCATACGGAGGCACTCGGGCTTGACGATAGCCGTGCCAAGCAAATTTCAACGGCGCGTGCAAACAGTGTCGTCAAATATTTGGAATCGCAAGGCGTGAATGCCAAACGGATTACGGCGCGAGGTTTTGGCCGCAGCCGCCCCGTCAAAGAATGCCGAAATGGTGGTTGTACGCCAGAAGAAGATGAAAAAAATCGGCGTGTTGATATTAAGATTAATGGTACAATGTAACGTGTTTTAAAATAAGAAAATATGAATTTCGACCACATTTTAACCGTCTCTTTTACGCTCTTTGCCATCATTGATATGTTGGGCAATATTCCGATTTTGATTTCTTTAAAAGAAAAAATTGGCGAGATTGAAGCATGGAAAGCGGCCCTCGTTTCGGGCTTGCTGATGAGCATTTTTTTGTTCGTTGGCGACCGATTTTTAGCGATTTTGGGCGTTGATTTACCGTCATTTGCCTTGGCAGGTTCGATTCTTATCTTCATCATGGGGCTTGAAATGACCTTGGGCATTGATATTTTTAAGTCAGAAAGCGAAGGCCAAACGGGCAGTATTATTCCCGTTGCGTTTCCGTTAGTGGCAGGTTCGGGAACGTTGACAACGATTATGTCGTTGAAAACAGAATTTGATAATTTGACCATTTTTATAGGCATTTTGCTCAATTTAGCCTTCATTTACGCCGTTATTCGCTTGCTCAACCCAATTGAAAAGCTACTCGGTAAGGGTGGATTATTGATTGTTAGAAAATTTATGGGCGTCATTTTGTTGGCCATTGCGGTCAAAATTTTTAAAACCAATTTGATACTCAAATAATTTTTTTTTAAACAAAAAAAACAGACCCCCTCAGTATCCACCGAATTTTTATACTTTCGACCCTTGAAAAAAGCATTTGACACGATGGGCCACTGATTGGAGGGATGCGACTGATTTTCACTGATTTTTGGTTTCCTTCTCAATGACAAAAAAAATCAGTAAAAATCAGTCGCATCCCTCCAATCAGTGGCCCATAAAATCAAACGTAAGTCCTTCATTATCAAACAATAAGAAATATTTAAAAATCTAAAACGGCCAACGCGATGAGTTCATTTAGCCTATTTACTGATTTCGACATCAGTCTCTTCAAAGCAGGAAAACACTTTAAAGTCTATGAAAAACTGGGTTCTCATATCGTCAAAAATGATGAGGGTACTGAGGGGGTCTATTTTGCCGTTTGGGCACCGAATGCGCGGCAAGTCAGCGTGATTGGTAGTTTCAATTATTGGAACAAAATCTCCAACGTTATGCAAGCACAACGCGACCAAACGGGCGTTTGGGAGATTTTTATACCCAATGTCAAGCAAGGTGATACGTATAAATATTGTATTTGGGCAGCCGATGGACGCCTTCTGGAAAAAACGGACCCGTTTGCCTTTATGTGGGAAGTGCCGCCGCGCACGGCAAGCATCGTTTGGGACATTCGCGGTTTTCAATGGAACGACGGCGATTGGCTCGCGCAACGTAAAAAACGTGCTGAAAAACCGCAGCCGATGACGGTGTATGAAGTCCACGCGGGTTCATGGATGCGGAAAGGTTTTGAAGGCAATCGCTCGCTCACTTACCGCGAAATGATTGACGAACTTGTGCCTTACGTCGCCGATTTGGGCTTTACACATATCGAATTTATGCCCATCATGGAGCATCCTTACGAGCCAAGTTGGGGCTATCAAACCCTTGGTTATTTTGCCCCGTCGAGCCGTTTTGGCACGCCGCAGGACTTTATGGCCTTGGTTGAAGCCTTCCACAAAGCGGGTGTAGGCGTTCTGTTAGATTGGGTACCTAGCCATTTTCCAATGGATGCACATGGCATTTATGACTTCGACGGGACGCATCTCTACGAACACGCCGACCCACGTTTGGGCTATCATCCCGATTGGAAATCAGCGATTTACAATTATGGAAGAAATGAAGTACGTAATTTTTTGATTTCGTCGGCCATGTTTTGGATGGACGTTTATCACGCCGACGGTTTGCGCGTTGATGCCGTGGCTTCGATGCTCTATTTGGATTATAGCCGCAAAGAAGGCGAGTGGATTCCGAACGCTTACGGAGGCCGCGAAAACTTGGAAGCGATTGCATTTTTACGTGAATTCAACGAAACGATTTACGGTAATTTCCCCGACGCTGTGACGATTGCAGAAGAATCAACAGCATTCCCAGGCGTCTCAAAACCGAGTTGGATGGGCGGCTTAGGTTTTGGCCAAAAATGGATGATGGGTTGGATGCACGACACGCTGAATTTCATGGGCCGGCAACCAATTTATCGCCGTTGGCATCAAAACGAAATCACGTTTAGTTTGGCTTATGGCTTTTCTGAAAATTTCATGCTCCCCCTCAGTCACGACGAGGTTGTCTATGGCAAAGGCTCGCTTTTGACGCGAATGCCAGGCGACGAATGGCAAAAATTTGCTAATTTACGCATGATGTTTGGCTATATGTTTACGCATCCTGGAACGCGCTTGGTGTTTATGGGTGGCGAGTTTGGGCAAGGCGGTGAATGGGCATTTGAAGGGCAACTCGATTGGTGGTTGTTGGATTCTCCACTGCATAAAGGCGTTCAAAATGTCGTCCGTGATTTGAATAATTTGAACAAAAATCAACCTGCCATTTACGAAAAAGCCTTTGATGGTCAAGGCTTTGAGTGGGCGGCTTACGATGATGCAGCGAATTCGGTTATTGCGTATTTCCGCAAGGGCAATGATGAAGATAAGCCACTTTTGGTCGTTATCAACATGACGCCTACGGTGCATCATGGCTACGAAGTTGGCGTTCATCAAGCAGGCATTTGGCAAGAATTGCTGAACACCGACGCCGCAAAATACGGTGGTTCGGGTACGCACAATGCGGGGAAATTGCAGACAATCGCCGTTGAAAAACATGGCCGTCCACAGAGTTTGAGCTTGACACTCGCACCTTTGGCAACCATGATTTTTGAACTTGTAGAAGCCGTAAAACCTGCAAAAAAAAACGCTAAGTCGGTGATTGAAGTAGCAGAAATTGTGGAAGAAAAACCTAAAAAGGGTCGTAAACAAGCAACGGCATAAAGGGATGTCGGATGTCGGCTTGCTCGTAATAAGCAGTAATAATTTGATTATCAATTGTTTAGGAATAAAAAAAACGGCTCGAATTGCTTCGAGCCGTTTTTTTTTACGGAATTATCGACTTCGTGGTATGGCGCACATTTACGAAATCTTCAAAATTTTGTAAATGCTGGAAACTTATTTTCTCTGCTTTATTCTCTTCCCCCCACTTTGACGGAAGGCGTAGGCACTTTTGTATTGTCCAAATCTGTCCAAACGGTATTCAAAGCGGTGAAAAACTTAGCCAATTCAAAGTTTTGCGGGTCGTCATGCGCGTATTTGATACCATTGTCCACGCACGCATGAAAGCCGGGAATCAAATATTCGCCTTTCCGAACGGCAGCCGTTGTGAACAAAAGCGCGAGACGTTGGTATTGTGCATCGGTGAAACCCATATCGGGTGCATCCACGTCGTTGTGGCGACCAAAACCTTTGCGGGCTTTGCGTGGCTGAATCAACTCGATGTGTAAATACAAGCCTTTCACCGCCGCGTCGCCCATCACATAACGCTCTAATTTCGTTGCTGTAACGCCATCATTAAACGGGTTCATGGTTTTAGAATCGCCCACTCGATTGACAAAAATATGTGTTACGTTGGCCACCCAACGGTTCAAGCGATTCCATTCCCACGAATCGTCGTTGATGTTGCTGGGAAAACTCGTACTATAACGTGGGTAACTCGTATCGTGAATCACCATATATTTGGCGTAAGTTTTTCCACCATTCGCCGAGTCGCTGACCGAACTCAAAGGCAGGTCAATATTGCCGCCGATCTCCCATTCTGAAATATGATTTCTTTCAAGGTAAACGCGCAGTTGATCCTTCGTAATCTCACATTTTTGGCCTACGCGCTTTGCAAATTCGGCGTCAAGATACGGTAATTCACTACTCACTTTGCCCGTCATCAGCACTTTTCGAAGCAAATAACGCGCTTGCTCGGCGGCTGGTAATTCGGGATTGATGCCCGTTGTGTTATTCGATGAAGCTAAATCTGCTGATTTACTCGGTGCTAAACAAAGACTAAAACCAAGAAATAATCCACTAAAAGTCAAAAAAATGCTTTTTTTCATGTTAAAATCGTGTGTCTTTTAAAATAATGTGTCCTTTTTGAAATTTTAAGTTTAAAAATGATGTCGCAAAGAAAACCAATTTATCTACCTTTTTTATGGTATTGGTGGCTTTAACGTTTAGTTTGAAAAAAATAGCGGCCTCTTGGTCAAAGAAGTCGCTATTTGGTTAGAATCGAATGCATGATGACGCCTAAACAATTCGGAATTATCGGTTTTATGTCGCAAACCAATTTTTGAGTAAAAAAAGACATTTTTGTGGCAAAAGTGGCAAAAGATTTAGGAAATTTGCAAAATTTGG
>JAYSRS010000721.1:0-2570 GCA_043720935.1 Saprospiraceae bacterium | reverse complement strand
TTTGACGGCTTTTTTGCTTCTCTTCAACAACTGTTCGCGCAATCCTGTAACGGGCAAACGGGAATTTGTTTTAATGTCTGAATCCCAAGAACTTGCTTTGGGCAAAGACTCTGACCCGCAAATTATAGGCGAATTTGGCCTATATCCCGACTCTTCGCTTCAAAAATACCTCACCGAACGCGGCCAAGCGATGGCCAAAATATCACATCGTCCAAACCTGCCGTTTGAATTTAAAGTTGTTGACTCCGATGTCGTCAATGCCTTCGCCGTCCCGGGCGGTTACGTGTATTTTACGCGGGGCATTATGGCGCATTTCAACAGCGAAGCGCAATTAATGGGCGTTTTGGGCCATGAAATCGGTCATGTTACGGCCCGACATAGTGCAAAACAATACACAAGTCAGACGTTTACGCAGCTAGGTTTGGTGATTGGGATGATTGCTTTTCCAAAATTTCAGCAGTTTGGCGACCTCGCAAGCACGGGTTTGCAGTTGCTTTTTTTGAAATTCAGCCGCGACCATGAAACGCAATCCGATAAATTAGGCGTTGAATATTCGTCAAAATTGGGCTACGATGCCCACGAAATGGCGTCTTTCTTTAATACCTTAGGCCGATTGAGTGCAGGTGAAGACGGTGCGCAACGCATTCCGACGTTCATGTCCTCGCACCCCGACCCGGGCAACCGTTTCAATAATGTCAATGCCATGGCAACGGCTTTTCAACAACAAAATCAAGGCAATTACCGTGCTGAACGGGAAAAATATTTGCGCCTCATTGACGGCATCGTGTACGGTGAAGACCCGCGTCAAGGGTATGTTGACAACGGCACGTTTTACCATCCCGAACTTAAATTTCAGTTCCCCGTGCCGCAAGGTTGGAAACACGTCAACACACCAAGTCAAGTGCAAATGGCCTCGTCTGACCAAAAAGCGATGATGATTATGGCACTTTCGGGCGAAAAAACGCTCGATGCGGCGGCACAAGGCGTTGTGCAACAATACAAATTGCGCGTTCTCGACCAACGCAACACCACCATCAACGGCCTTCCTGCCATCGTTCAAGTGGCAGAACAACTGACGCAACAAGAGCAACAACAAGCGCAACAAGGCCAAGCAATGACACCAAAAGATAAAAGTAAAAGCGGCCAATCTGGTTCAAATGGAGGTCAAACCAATGGAGGCAGTCAGCCTAGCGGCACTAAAACGCGTAAACTCCCGCCAAGCAACCCACAAACGCCATCAACTAACAATCAAGGACAAACCTCTGACAATCAAGGCAATACAAATAGTCCGCAAACGCCAAGTGGGCAACAAGGGCAAGGGCAAGCCGCACCCGTCACACGGGTTCAAACGGTTTTGATTCAATACAACGGTTTGATTTATCGCTTCCACGGCGTCGCTTTGAATACAGATTTTGGCAACTATGAATCCGCATTTAGCACGACAATGCGCGGCTTCAAAATCTTGACCGATGCGTCAAAAATCAACGTTCAAGCCGACCACGTTCGTCTTCGGACGGTTCTTTTCGACGCCACTTTAAACGATGCTTTGCGCGCATTTGGCGTTGCCGAAAGCAAGTACAAAGAGTTGTCAATCCTCAACGGTTTGGCGTTGACCGACCGCGTGGCAAGCGGGACAATGATAAAAGTTATTGGAAAATAAATTTTGATACCCCTCAGTATTTTTAGTTATCTATAAAAACAGCACATGTCTTCGATTTATCAAATCAAAATTCAACTACACGAATCAAGTGAACCGTCCGTTTGGCGGCAAATTCAAGTGCCTTCCACCATGAATTTACACCTACTACACTGCTGCATTCAAGGTGCAATGGGTTGGTTCAATACGCATTTGCACCAGTTTTCAGTCGGCAATACGCTATACGGCATCCCACATCCTGTTATCAATAATGGCCTAAAAGACGAGCGAAAAGCGTTTTTAAAAGATATTTTGAAGGAAGAAGGCGGAGAAATTGTGTATGAATACGATTTTTGCAACAGTTGGCGGCACGTAGTTTCATTAGAAAAAATCATCAATTCTGATAGCGTTCTCAAACAACCCGTTCTCCTACGCGGTTCGGGGGCTTGTCCGCCCGAAGATTGCGATGGCATTAAAGGTTTTCAACATTTGAAATGGGTCATGCAGAATCCCAAACACCCCGAATTTGAAGATGTGAGCGAATTTTTAGAAGCCGAAACCTTCGATGCAAAGGCGTTTGATTTGGCAGAACACCGAGATACGATGCAGTATTTTTATAATGTGGGTTTGGCAGACAGCTGATTTCAAATTTCAGAAACTCACAACTTAGAAAATCTCTATTTTTCTTGAATTTCTATCGAGTAGCGTTGTCATTGCGAGGAGGCACGACGAAGCAATCTCTAATTTTTGCGCCCATTTTTGATTAAAAATAGCTATTTTCAATCAATATTGTGCTAAAACCATCATCACCGCGATAATTGACCCAGCTTCGTCGACAATTGCAAAGTTCTGTTTTGAATGAAATTAATTTTTCGCCTCCGATCATCAGCCGGTGTGGCATCGACAGCGAGATGCTTTTGCGACTCAGTCGACG